>CANKNL010000300.1 GCA_947483345.1 Chitinophagaceae bacterium
AGCAATATATTTACTGAGTAGTTAGATTTGCAAAAAATATGTAATGATAAAAAAAATAATTTTAAGTCTTGTCATAGTTGTTTTAGCAATTGTGGGGTATTACTGGTATATGTTCAGTAAAACGGGGGGTGGCGATAAAGGTTCAAAACTGGCAGCAGTAACTTTAAAAAAACATTCTGTTACATTTAATCAGTCCGTTTCATTAGCCATGATGGCTTATTTTGATATGTCCGCAGCTTTTGTAGATGCTGATACCATAAAAATCAAGGACAACAGCAGAAAATTCATTCAATTGCTTGACAGTATTCCCATGCATGAATTAAAAAAAGATACCAGCACTATTTATGATATGGCTATGGGGAGTTTTGCAGGTATAAAAGCAAATGCCGAATCGATTTTGCTTATGACAGATATTCAGGAAATGAGAAAAGATTTTAGCATGGTTTCTGAAAACCTGTATCCATTTTTTAGAATTATTAATTATGAAGGTGAAAAGATGTATTGGCAAAATTGCCCGATGGCATTTGGAGACGAAAAAGGGGCCAACTGGGTAAGCAAAACCAAAGATATCTTTAATCCTTACCTGGGAAAAAACCATCCCGAATTTAAGGGTACTATGCTGCATTGCGGCATGGTAATGGATACCATCAAGGCACAATAAATTTAACCTGATTACAAAAAAGGCGGGTGAGGAATAAAGATCTGGTAACAATGAAAATGTATTTTTTTATAATTGTTTTAATGCTGTTTTCCGGTTCATGCGATGCTCAAAATAAGCACACCATCAGTGGTTATATTAAAGATTCACTAAACGGGGAGACCCTGATTGGCGCGGCGATTACGGTACAGGGCAAAACCAAAGGCATCAGCAGTAATTTATATGGTTTTTATTCCATTACGCTTGACGAAGGGACGTATATACTGATTTGTTCATTTATTGGTTACCGTTATAAAGCAGTTGAAATACATTTAACGGGTGATACAAAAATAAATTTCGAAGTTTTACCAAAAATAAATCTATCTCAGGAAGTGGTGGTCTCGGCTAAAAAAAGAGATGCCAATGTAAAAAATGCGCAAATGGGACGATTTACCTTACCCATTGAACAGATTAAGGCCATGCCTGCTTTTTTGGGCGAAGTAGATTTACTAAAAACCATTCAGTTTTTACCTGGGGTACGTAATGCCGGAGAGGGCAGTGCTGGAATTTATGTTAGAGGAGGAGGACCTGATCAGAATTTAATATTACTTGATGATGCGCCGGTTTATAATACCGGCCACCTGTTTGGGTTTTTTTCCATTTTTAATGCAGATGCCATTAAAAATGTGACACTGATAAAGGGCGGTATGCCGGCTCAATACGGGGGCCGGCTATCAAGTGTATTGGATGTATCGATGAAAGAAGGGAATAATCATAAGTTTCAGGTAGAAGGCGGAATAGGGGTTATTGCATCAAGGCTTTCTATTCAGGGCCCAATAATAAAAGATAAATCATCTTTTATTATTTCAGGGCGTCGTACTTATATCGACGCACTCTCTAAACCATTTATTAAATCTACCAGTCAGTTTAAGGGCAGTGGGTATTATTTTTATGATTTAAATGCCAAGGCTAATTATATTTTTTCGGAAAAAGACCGGATTTACCTCAGCGGCTATTTTGGTCGTGATGTTTTTGATTTTGCCAATGGCAAACAAAGTTTAAAAATAAATATCCCCTGGGGAAATACAACAGGAACATTACGCTGGAACCATGTTTTTAGTAATAAGCTATTTGGAAATACCACAGCAGTATATAATAATTATAATTTTACTTTTAATGCCCTGCAAAATGATTTTGAATTAAAATTGGCTTCCGGTATCCGTGATTTGAGTATTAAGCAGGATTTTGACCTGTATCCTTATACCGGCCATAAACTGAAGTTTGGCGGTATTTATACCTATCATAAATTTACCCCGTCTGTCATCAGTGGTAAACAGGATTCAACCATTTTTAAACCTAATAATGCACAAATTAAATATGGCCATGAGGCCGCTTTGTATGTACAGGATGATTGGGAGATCAATGAAAAAATAAAGATCCATGCGGGGTTAAGATACAGTTGGTTTCAGCAAACAGGGCCTTATAAAATTTATCAGTCTGATGATAATGGTAATCGCTTAGACAGCACAGTTTTTAGAAAAGGGGATGCGATAAAAACGTATGGCGGGTTAGAGCCACGCTTAACCGTTAGATATGCGTTGAATGATGAAACTTCTGTTAAAGCTTCGGTAACCAGAAATTTACAATACATACACCTGGTAAGTAATGCCGGCACAACTTTACCAACTGATATTTGGGTGCCCAGTACCTATAAGGTTAAGCCGCAAATCAGTTGGTTATATGCAGCAGGGTTATTTAAAAATTTCAAAGATAATATGTATGAAACGTCAGTAGAATTATATTTTAAGCAAATGCAGAACCAGATTGAATATGAAGAAGGTTTCACACCAACGGGATTGGATGATACAGAAAATTCTTTTGCCTTTGGAAAGGGCTGGAGTTATGGAGCTGAATTTTTTGTGAATAAAACTAAGGGCCGTTTAACAGGTTGGGTAGGCTATACCTTAAGCTGGACCTGGCGTAAATTTGCCACATTAAATTTCGGAGAGAAATATCCTGCAAAATATGATCGCCGAAATGATATGAGTATCGTGGCCATGTACGAGTTGAATAAAAAATGGAAATTATCTGCTTCTTTTGTATTTGGTACAGGTAATTCAGCCACACTGCCGCAGCGGTTTTATATTGTTGGCGGCGTGCTTACCCAGGAATATAGCCGAATTAATGAGTACCGTTTACCATCTTATCATCGGCTCGACTTAGCCGCTATACTTACCCCAAAGAAAAATGAAAGGCGTAAATGGAAAAGTGAATGGGTATTTAGTGTTTACAATGCCTATAACCGTAAAAATCCCTATTTCATTTATTTTGACCAAACCGGCAGTCCATTTAACGGCACACTTCAAATACAGGCCAAACAGGTTTCCTTGTTTCCGGTAATACCTGCAATAACCTGGAATGTGAAATTTTAAAAATAAAAAAGCATCCGGTTTGTCGGATGCTTTTTAAGAATTGTTATATTGGGTTAGCGCGTAAAAGTTTGATAACGTTCAACAAATGCTCCCGGAAATGCGGGATCAGATCCTTTAGAAACAACCGTAAACAATACATTTGTTAAAGTAAGCATGGTCCAGCTATACATTTTAGGTGCCGAATTGGTAACCAAAAGATCAGCCCCTGTAAACTCATAAGTTCCAGTATCTGATACCGTTGAATTAAGTTTATACTCAAATTTTCCATTGGCATCAAACCTTACAAAATTTTCAGGTTTGGGCTGAGACCTGATTATGGTATCACTTATAAAAACGCCTCCATAAAATAGCTTAAGCTGAACTCTGTTGATGACCCATTTGCCAACAACCTGTTGCTCTTTAGGTAAATTAGTGCTGGTATCTGCTTTAGCACAAGAATTACAGATAACAGTAACCGAGAACAGGCTGGCCATTAATAATAAGGAAGAATAAATGGTTTTCATTTAAAATAAGCTATTGGTTATTGGTATAACGTAATATGGGGTACTTTATTGCTTGATTTTTGGCTTATGTACAAAACGGATCA
>CANKNL010000301.1 GCA_947483345.1 Chitinophagaceae bacterium
CCAATGATGAGGGATTAAAAACTTTTATGCCAAATGGGTTTAGTGGTGTAATGATGGCGGTTGCCAGCGTATTTTTTGCCTATATTGGTTTTGATGCGGTGAGTGTATTGGCAGAAGAAAGTAAGAATCCGCAACGGGATCTGCCTAGAGGAATGATCTTGTCATTGGTGATATGCACCATTATTTATATTTTATTAACACTCGTTTTAACGGGTGCAGTTAACTACCGGAATTTTGATGGTGTTGGAGATCCGCTGGCTTTTATTTTTGAACCCCAAAATCTGAATGTGGGCTGGATGCAATTTGTAGTAGCTGTTGTGGCTGTTGTAGCTATGACCAGCGTTTTATTGGTTTTTCAAATGGGACAACCACGTATCTGGATGAGTATGAGCCGGGATGGATTACTTCCACCGGTATTTGAAAAAATTCACCCAAAATATAAAACGCCTTCCTTTGCAACCATCGTTACAGGTTTGGTAGTAGGCGTTCCCATTTTATTTACAGATAAAACATTTGTATTGGATTTTACAAGCATTGCCACGCTGTTTGCTTTTGTGCTGGTGTGCGGCGGCGTATTATTAATTCCCCGTAAAGAAAAAATTGGTGGGCGGTTTCATCTGCCTTATATCAACGGACAATTTATTTTTCCATTGATAGTGATTGGCTCAATCATAATAGCCTGGATGCTTTCAAAAACATATTTTTCGAATTTGCTTAATTTTGATTTCAGTGCTGATGCAGACTATACAGCTGGTAAAAAGACGTTTATGGATATGGCAATCACCAATATCTCACTGATCATTTTCTGGATCAGCGCTTTGCTGCTGGCGGCTTTTGCCTTTTTTAAAAAGTATTCACTTATTCCACTAATGGGCGTAATTACCTGTATGTACCTGCTCACGGGCATGAGTAAAAGTAACTGGGTATGGTTTATTGGCTGGCTGGTTTTGGGAATCCTTATTTACTTTTTATACGGTTATAAGAAAAGTAAACTGGCAAATTAGTTTATGTATTTTTTTTGGAGCCGGGCATTATATCTTTATTCAACTTCATTGGCAAATATGATTTTGTTATTAAAAGCCTTTTAATAACCACTTTTGTACTTTTGTACCTTTGTGCGACTTTTTTTATGTAATATTTTAAATTCTCCGTCAATGCGGAGCAAGTGAAATGAAATATCAACCCGGCGATAAAATATTGGTTTTACTGACTGATGAAGAAGGCATCGTGCTGGAAATCATGAATGAGAAAATGGTGTTAATTGAGGTTAAGGGTGTTAAATTCCCCATTTTTACCGACCAGATCGACTTTCCGTATTTTAAAATGTTCTCACAAAAATTCAAGGCCGAAAAAAAGAAGATTTTTATTGATCAGGTTCAAAAAGAAAAAACAACACCCAAAACAAAAGAGGGGAATGGGATTAGGCTTTCTTTTTTACCCGTATTTGACAAAGATATTTTTGACGATGATATCGTAGAGAAATTCAAACTGTACCTGATTAATCAAAATGAAACGGGGTATACGTTTACGTATAATTTAATGATCAGCGGGGATAGCCAGTTTCAATTAAAGAATGTGATTGACCCGCTAAGCGACTTTTACCTGCATGATGTAAAATTTGAAGACCTGAGCGATAGCCCCAGATTTGAATTTGAATTTGCTTTACAAGTACCCGACAGAAAGAAGGCCCCTTATTTTGAAACATCTTTAAAGCTTAAAGCTAAACAGTTATTTAAAAAAATTGAAGAGATACAGATTAAAAATGAACCAGGCTTTTCTTATCTGTTGCTCGATGAATACCCGGATAGGGTAGATGAAGAAAAAGTTGACCTGGGCCAATTGGGGCAAGCAGGCTTTAGGGTATATGACGCCCATAAAATTAAACAGAACCTGGAGGCGGCCAGAACAGTCGTTGACCTGCATATTGAAAAACTAACCGATAGTTGGAAGCACCTGACAAATTTTGAAATACTGAGTATACAGTTAAAAGCATTTGAAAAATATGTTGAACTTGCTGTAGCTCATTACCAACCTACGTTAACGGTTATTCATGGCATTGGGGTTGGTAAACTAAGGGATGAGATACACGAAATATTGCGGTTGAAAAAACAAGTTAAATCTTTTATAAATCAATACAGTCATCAGTTTGGATATGGGGCGACTGAAATATTTTTTGAGTATAAATAAGTAATATGCTGCTTCCTTTTGATACCTGGGGCCAGGTGCTTTTTGTTTTTATCCTGAGTGTGATACGTTATATCATTTTTGGCGGATCGGCATTTTTATTTTTTTATGTGATCCTGAAAAACAAATCACTGTTTGCTAAAATTCAAAAAAAATGGCCTTCAAAAGCTGATTATTACCGGGAAATATTTTATTCTTTTATCACGTTTATCATTTTTGCTGCTACGCCATTGGTTTTAAACAATCCGACCATTAAACCCTTTACCACAATTTATAAGGACATCCATGACTACAACATGCTTTATTTCTGGCTCGTGTTTCCATTAATGTTAATTGTACATGACACTTATTTTTATTGGGCACACCGAATCATGCATCACCCAAAATTATTTACCTTTTTTCATGTCGTACATCATAAAAGTACCAATCCCTCGCCCTGGGCTTCTTTTTCATTTCAGCCAACGGAGGCATTCATGGAGTCGGCAATTATTTACATATTTGCGTTTAGTTTTCCGGTTCATCTGATTCATATTTTATCTTTCCTTGTTTTTATGACCATCTATAATGTTTATGGGCACCTGGGTTTCGAAATATTTCCAAAGGGTTTTAACCGGCATTGGTTTTTTAAATGGTTCAATACTTCGGTAAATCATAATATGCACCACCAGTATTTTAAAGGTAATTACGGTTTATATTTTACTTTTTGGGACAGGCTGATGAAAACCTTGCATACGGAATATGATACCCGTTTTGAAGAAGTTGGCAATGATAACATTCAAATACGTAAAGCCAGAAAACAACATGCCGCTTAATGAACTGCTTACTTATATTGTATTTGTGATTGGTTTTGCCATTTCACCAGGGCCTAATCAGATGCTGTATCTTACTTATACCTTTGAATATGGCCGTAAGGCAGGTTGGGCAACAGCCGCAGGAATTGTGAGTGCCTTTGTTGTGCATTTATCGGCCATCATTTTGGGTTTAACAGCCCTATTAATTTCAAGGCCATTTATGTTGGATCTGTTACGCTATTTAGGAATAGCCTACTTGTTTTTTCTAGCCATCAATAATCTAAAAACAAGACCATGGAAAAAAAACGAAACTACAATAAATGCCCAAGGGTTGATTCATTTCTATTATAAAGGGCTGATCTGTAATCTTCTAAATCCGGGCTCAGTGGTTTTATATTTTTCATTGTTGCCCCAGTTTATTCATGCAGACCGGGGGCATTTTCTGGCTCAGAATCTACTGCTTGGCGGGGTGCAAATGGGGTTTAGTTTTTTAACCAATTGTACTATTATTTTTTTTGCAGGATATGCAACCCATACTTTTTTTAAAGACGAAAAAAATCAAAACCGGCTAAAATATGCCATGAGCTTTTTGATTGTAGTATTCGCCATAAGGATGTTTTATATAACGGTAAACTAATTTAGCGGTAATTGCCCGAAATGGTATAACAGACCTTA
>CANKNL010000302.1 GCA_947483345.1 Chitinophagaceae bacterium
GCCACGTCTACAAACGGTACACGAATTTCAAGCTTTATTGTAGCCAATGGTTTATATGTTAACGGGCCTACTGATATTTTTACGCCAACTTTCCCGGGTACAACAACGGGTGGTACCAGTACCGCCGCATTAGGTAAAAACGCCGCTGGTTTCTTTTACTGGCTACCCAATACAACCGGTAATAGTGGTGTGGTGGAAATTTTTGCAGCCACTTCTACAGGTGCCACACCTACGCGTATCGCTTCTGTTGATGTGAATGGTGGTAGTGCTAATAGTTTAGGTTTTGTTCGTTTAGGCATGGGGCCTGATGGTAATGGCTGGCTATTAGCCGGTGACGGTACCAACTTATACCTGGGTAAATTTTTGTCAAATGGCCTTAACACCGTATCGATTGTTACCGTACCAGTTGTTTTAAACGGAGGCCTTGTCTCTACTTTCCAGAATGGCGATCTTTGTGTAGCCGGAAATAATAGTTTATATGCACTGGCTAATAATGGTAGTGGTGTAACACAAATATTTATCGGTTCACTTAACAGTGCAACGGTAACACTTACTAAACAATGGGATCTGGTTGATGAAACCAGTGTTCCTTTTACCGGAACAGTTAATGGGGTAGCATTTGATGCAGCAGGATCATTGTATGTAACAACCGGTACTGGTTTATATTTTATCGATCAAACAACGGTTAACGGACCTGCAGCAACCGTACAATGTGCACTGGTTAGAGCTCAAACAGGCTTGCAGGATCTGGCATCTAATTTTTTCCCGTCGGGATCTACATTACCTGTTACATTAATTAATTTCTTGGGTAGTTATCGCAATCAAAATACCACACTGAGCTGGGAAACAGAGAACTTGCTGAATTTTAGTCATTTTGAAATCGAGCGCAGTACCAACGGCATTAATTATACATCAGTGGGGTCTAAAAATCCACAGGGTAATGGAACAACAAGAACCCAATACCAGTTTATAGATAATATGTCTGCTGTTACCGGTTCTATATTTTATTACAGGCTTAAAATGGTTGATGCTGATAATAAATTCAAGTACAGCAATGTGATACTGATTAAAAAAGATTTAAAGTCGGCATCTGGTGTTGTGTTAAACCCTAATCCTATTGTAAACGGTGCAAAAGCTTCAGCTAATTTTATGGCAACAACCAATAGCACTATTAGTTTCAGGGTTATTGATATGTCGGGTAAATTGATGATGACACAGCAAAACAATGTTGTTCAGGGAAATAATAGCGTAACAATTAATAATCTTGATCGTCTTCAGTCTGGCATGTATATGCTACAAATGAGCGATGGTCAGTCTGTTAGTACCGCTAAGTTTTATATTGTTAAATAGAGATAAAAAAAACTTACACATGGGCCTTTGGGGTGGTCTTTAGCCACCCCCTTTTTTTTAAATTGATTGGATTTTTTTAGGTAGTTATACTTAAAATTGATAAGTAACAGATTATATAATATTAGATAACCAAGCACAAGCAAAGATGACCCCCCGCCTTAACCGGGGGGCTCTTTTTTTTAGGTATAGCTGTAATTTGAAAAAAATATTTATAGACTTAACTTATTGATAACAAGTGATTTAAATAAAATATATAAATTTTTATATAGAAAAATTTGGATAGATGAAATCTATTTATATATATTTGTGTCCCCTAACAAATAGTAATTTTACGGCTTTACACGTGTTTTCTCCCTTTTTAGACAGGGTTGTTTTTACTACAAAGTAAGATCAATTGACTTGTCGCCAATTACAGCAATTAATTTAGTTACAAAAGAGTCATTTTTTTAAATGGTTATTTTATAACATTCAAAAATGCCGATAAACTGAATAAACATTGTTGACAAAATTTTTAATCCCCCAATATCCTTTAATTTTTTTGAAAAATCAGATGCTTTAAAAGCCCTGGCAACAGGAATTCATAACTCTGAAAGAAAACAACATGAAAAAAAGGTTACCCCTATTGATCTGTGCATTATTATTAATTTTTTCGGTAAGCAATGCCCAGGTATTGAGAGCATTTACTCAACGATATTATAATCCTTCAGTAAGAGGAAATATCGTCTATGTTTCCAACAGCATTATTTCTACGTCAGGTGTAGGAACGGGAGTTCCGGGTACAGGTGAGCTACCACCAACAGGTTCTTCAAAAGATAATGATGGAAACGGAATTAACATTGACGTTGATAATGTTGGCGTAACCAAATTGCCTTACAGCAGCACATGGAATTATTTTGCCAATAATTCGGCACCGGCAAATGATGGATCAGGCAACAGTTGGAAAACTTCAGCTTATACATTAACTGGTTTATGGAATACCGGTGGAAGTGGCACCGGTGCAGGGAAATATGGATTTAATGCATCCCAGGCAACCTGTCTGCCAAGCGCTAATCCCTTATGTTCAGGCGGTATTTGTACACCTCAGGCGAGTTGCGATAAATACACTGCATACTATTTTCGGCAAACAGTAAATTTTACAGCAGCCGAACTGTCAACAACATTCAACAGCATATTATTAAATGTAAAGAGAGATGACGGGATCGTTATTTATATAAATGGAACGGAAAGAGCAAGAGATAATATGCCTGGCGGTACACCAAATTTTGCAACACTGGCATCTAATAATATTAGTGTTGGTGCAGCAGAAAATATTTCTTTTAGTTTAAGTACAGCTTTTTTTACATCAGGTGTAAATACCATTGCAGTGGAAGTTCATCTTTTTGACAAGCAGAGTTCCGATATGTCTTTTGACATGGAGGTACAAGGGATTACTGATAATGGAACCTTTAATTCATCAACTTCCGATCTGAATCTTGCTTCCTGCTCAAACGTACTCTTTGCAGGTTTATACTGGGGAGCCGGTGAAGGAGCTAGTTCTGGAAACACCAGTTGGTATGCAAATCACCACAAGGTTAAATTAAAAGTTCCGGGAGCAGCATCCTATACCGACATAACTTCAACACAAACGGATCTGTACAACTCAGGCAACCCAACGGGATTTATCTATACAGGCTTTCAGTGTTTTGCAAATATCACTGCATTGGTGAATGCCACAAATCCAAACGGTACGTATACTGTTGCTGATGTGGTTTCACCCTTAGGGAAAAATAATGCCTATGGTGGCTGGACAATTGTTATTGTTTATGCCAACTCAACTCTACCGGCACGAAATTTAACTGTGTTTGACGGATGTGCGGTGGTTGAATTAGGTAATCCGCCGGTTGATGTAAGTATTAGTGGGTTTTTAACACCTCCTACCGGGCCGATTAGTTGCGAATTGGGAGCTGTTGCTTATGACGGAGACCGGGCCTGGACAGATTCCTTCGCCTTTAAACAAAATGGCGCCGCTGCGTTTTATAATTTAACCCCTAATGCAACGGCTAACCTCAATGATATGTGGAACAGTACTATTGCATATAAAGGTGCTGTAGTAACTACCCGTAATCCTGCATTTAATAATACATTGGGGTATGATGCCAGTATTTTGGATATGCCCAATGTTGGCAATGCTAATTTGGGTAACAGTCAAACTTCAGCTACTGTAAGATTTTCTTCACCCCAGGAAATGATCATCGCTCATGTTTTAACAACATCCGTATCACAGTATAATCCAACTTTTGCATTTGATAAAACA
>CANKNL010000303.1 GCA_947483345.1 Chitinophagaceae bacterium
ATAACTATGCAGGAACCACATCTCAAAGTGCATTTGACAACTTACCAAAAGAATACATCGACCAAATGGTAAAAGCCATTGTAGGTTTTTCCATTGAAGTAGAAACGCTTGACCATGTTTTTAAGCTGAGCCAGAACCGGGATAAGCCATCTCAGCAAAACATTATTGAACAACTCAGAAAAAGAACTGACTCCAATTCCCTGGCCATTGCTGATGAAATGGAAAAAAGATTATAACCTCATCCCCAACCCTTCTCCAAAAGGAGATGGGCAATGCGCAGATTTAAGCGGAGATATTGTAAGCAGGAAATATAACTTTAGCAGTTAATTTTGCACTATGACAAGAAAACAACTGATAGAACAGATACAACAAAAGAAATCTTATCTCTGCGTTGGTTTAGATACCGACTTGGCCAAAATCCCGTCGCATTTACAAGCCCATCCCGATGCGGTTTTTGAATTCAATAAACAGATCATTGATGCCACTCAGGATCTCTGTGTAGCCTATAAAATAAATACCGCTTTTTATGAGGCCATGGGATTAAAAGGCTGGGAAGCCATGGAAAAAACAGTACAGTATATTCCCAAAGAACAGTTCGTTATTGCAGATGCAAAACGTGGCGATATTGGCAACACATCCTCACAATATGCCAAAGCTTTTTTTGAAGCTTTAAACTTTGATGCAATAACCGTTGCGCCATACATGGGCGAGGATAGTGTGAAACCATTTTTAGAATTCGAAAATAAATGGGCCATCGTGTTAGGCTTAACAAGTAATACAGGCAGCAAGGATTTTGAGCAGTTGAAACTGGCTCGTGAAGACATGAACCATGGCGGGCAAAATGAATTTCTTTATGAAACTATTTTAAAAAAAGTAAGCAGTTGGGGAACCAATGAAAACCTCATGTTTGTTGTTGGTGCCACCAAAGCCAGCGATTTGGAACATATCCGTAAAATAATTCCTGATCATTTTTTACTGGTTCCCGGTGTTGGTTTTCAGGGAGGGAGTTTGAAAGAAGTGAGTGCATATGGATTAATCAAAGATTGTGGCTTACTCGTTAATGCATCAAGAGCCATTATTTATGCCAGCGAGGGACTTGATTTTGCCGACGAAGCCAGGGCCATTGCACAGCAGTATCAATCGGAAATGGCTGGTTATCTCTCTTAAATAATATTTAGATTCTACGGTTTATTTTACCGGATGCCATGACTGCATCAATAATCAATTTGATATCATCGGGTTTTTTAGTGCCAATCAATAACAGTTTACCATCAGTAAACTGCAATTGCAAACCGGTATTACAAGAGGCAGAGGTATTGATAGCCTTTCCTGTTTTTGCAGTGCCAATCCTTATTCCCCATCCGCCATACTCGTGAAATGAATTATACTCCCGTAAGTATGCATCTCTTAATTCATGCCACTCAATTAGGGTTTCTGTAAACTGAAATGGATAAAATCGATAGTAAATACCGCTATTATTGATCCGGGTTTTTAATTTAATGGATAGTAAGATAAAAAGAAAAATAAAAGGTATAATTCCAATCAGTATCAAGCCAAGATCTGAAGCAGGTTTGGACCCGAATGGTATATCAAAAATGATCTGTTGTACAAAGGCATAAATAAAAAGTACATTTAATGCCAGCACGGTGAGCCATGCCCACCAGATCCTGAACCGTTGCGTTTCCTTGAAATCTATTGTATTCATCATGACCGCTCTTTTAAAATGGCATCAGTCAGTTTAACAGCCCATTTTTCATACGCCTTTCCCGAAGGATGTAAACCATCTGCTGTTAAAAATTCAGGTTTATTCCCATCTGCACGCTGTGCTTCTGTAATATTTATATAATTGGTTTTAAATTGATTTGCTGATGACACACAAATAGAATTGTAAGTATCTATTTCGTCTGCTATCTGCTTTCTGTTTCGTCCTTCGGCAAAAGGCGTTATACCCCAATCCGGGATACTGAGCACAAAAACCTGCTGAGGTTTATGGCCTGCAAACCGGATAGCCTGTTGCAATACATTTTCAAATGTTTTCTTAAATTCAACCGCCGCATATCCCCTGTATTGATTATTAACACCAATTAACAAAGAAACGACATCATAAGTTTCAAGTATGCCGGTATGATTAATAGCATGATGTAACTCAGCTGTTGTCCAACCCGTTTGGGCAATGATCTCGGCTGCATGAAATGAAAAGCCCGATTTTCTTAATAGCTGAACGGTTTGATTTGGGAAATTATCGGCAAATGGAACCTGTTCCCCAATTGTATAGCTGTCGCCAAGTGCTAAATAAGAGTAGTTTGTCATATTTGAGCTACTTTTTATGAAATTAGATATTGTTCTTTACTTCTGCAACAATTTAAAATGAAACCGGGATACTTTATCTTTGCCAAATACGATTAATATAAATATCAATAATTATTTATGGCTGCTAAAACAGATAATTTTCAATCTCCCGATTATTTTAATGTAGATGAACTATTAACAGATGAGCATAAACTGATCAGGGAAAGTGTACGCAATTATGTTAAAAAAGAAATTTCCCCAATCATTGAGGATTATGCCCAACGGGCAGAATTTCCACAACAGATAATCAGGCAAATGGGTGAACTGGGTTGCTTTGGCCCAACCGTGCCCGAACAATATGGCGGTGGTGGATTGGATTATATCAGTTATGGATTAATGATGCAGGAACTGGAACGGGGTGATAGTGGTGTTCGTTCTACAGCCAGTGTACAAGGTAGTTTGGTGATGTTTCCTATTTATCAATATGGCAATGAAGAGCAGCGCCATAAATATTTACCCAAGCTGGCCAGTGGTGAGTGGCTGGGTTGTTTTGGTTTAACCGAACCCAATCATGGCAGTGACCCCAGCGGCATGTTAACTACCATTAAAGATGCCGGCGATCATGTATTATTAAATGGTGCAAAAATGTGGATCAGTAATGCACCCTTTGCACAGGTTGCAGTTGTTTGGGCAAAGGATGAATCAGGCGAGATCAGAGGTATTATTGTAGAAAGAGGTATGGCAGGTTTCAGCACGCCCACCACACATGGCAAATGGAGCCTTAGAGCCAGTGCAACCGGTGAGTTGGTTTTTGATAATGTAAAAGTTCCTAAAGAAAATATTTTACCCAATGTTAAAGGATTGAAGGGCCCGTTAGGATGCTTAACAAAAGCCCGGTATGGCATTGCCTGGGGAGCCATAGGTGCAGCGATGGATTGTTATGATACCGCTTTAAATTACAGCAAAGAAAGAATTCAGTTTGGAAAACCGATCGGTAATTTTCAGTTACAACAAAAAAAACTGGCGGAGATGGTTACCGAAATTACCAAAGCCCAATTATTGAACTGGCGCCTTGGCGTTTTAATGAATGAGGGAAAAGTAACACCGCAACAAGTGAGCATGGCTAAAAGAAATGCCTGTGAAGTGGCAACAACTATTTGCAGGGATGCCCGCCAGATGCTGGGAGGCATGGGCATTACAGGCGAATACCCGGTGATGCGCCACATGATGAACCTGGAGAGTGTAATAACTTATGAGGGTACACATGATATTCATTTACTGATAACAGGAATGGATGTGACTGGTTTTAACGCCTTCAAATAATTTTAATTGCATGCTTCTTTATAAATGAT
>CANKNL010000304.1 GCA_947483345.1 Chitinophagaceae bacterium
CTGGCCAATGCTTCTGATGCTATTATTATCGGCTTTAATGTAAGGCCGGCCATTCAGGCAGCTAAATTAGCCGAGCAGGAGGCCATTCAGATAAAATTGTATTCGATCATCTATAATGCCATTGAAGAAATTAAGAGTGCGATGGAAGGTATGTTGGAGCCAAGCGTTGAAGAAAAAATACTGGCTAATGTGGAAATAAGGGAAGTGTATAAGTTTGATAAAGCCAGTGTTGCCGGCTGTTTCGTTTTGGATGGTAAAATGGCAAGAAATAACCGTATCAGGCTAATCCGGGACGGCATTGTCATATTTACCGGAGAGTTGGGTAGTTTAAAAAGATTTAAAGACGATGCAAAAGAAGTGACATCCAGTATGGAATGTGGCTTAACTGTAAGAAACTACAACGATATAAAAGTGGGTGATATAGTGGAAGCCTTTGAAGAAATTGAAGTTAAGCGTACATTATAATAGCGTATGAGCATCATTTTTAATTAATCTTCAGCCATACTTCCGAATCTTTTGTTAAATGAACTGTTGTAAAAGCCCGGTTATAGTACAGTGGTTTATTTTTGATACAACGGGGTTTAAATTTTACTCAATATAACAGGACGATTAAAATTATTTTGATGAAATAAGCCATAACAAATGTTGAAAACAACCAACATGTTTAGTGGCGAATTTCATAGCCTGTCCCAATTTTTTTGGGATGACCAAAATAAATAAAAATAACACATGAAAAATTATTTACTGTTTTTTATTGCAGCTTTTGGTTTTAAGTCTGCATCAATTGCTCAAAACAGTCAGCCTAAACCAATTATTGCCGACAAGATCGTTGCTGTTGTTGGTAATAAAGTTATTTTAAAAAGCGATATCGATAATAGCATTATTGATATGGAACGCCAGAAAATTGAAATACCGGTTAATGGCAGATGCATGTTACTTGAGCAGGCCATGGGTATTAAAGCACTGGTTTTACAGGCCGAAAAAGACTCCCTGCCGGTTACAGATGAAGAAGTGGAAACGATAATCGATAACAGAATACGAGGTTTTATAAGTCAGTTTGGATCCAAAGACGAATTGGAAAAAGTGGCAGGGAAAACTATTTATCAACTTAAAGAGGATTTTAGAGAACCCATACGTGAACAGGAACTTGCCAAGGCCATGCGTAATAAAGTTGTTGAAAATGTTCGCATAACACCCAAAGAAGTAAACGAATACTTTGAAAAAATCCCCAAGGACAGCCTGTTCCTCTACGAAAGCGAAGTGGAGATCAGTCAGATCTTGGCCTATCCAAAAGCCCACCGGGATGCAGAGGAGTATTGTATTCAACAACTAAAAGAATTTAAGGAACAGATTGAATCCGGTAAAAAAGATTTCGCTTCTCTGGCCAGCATCTATACACAGGATCCGGGAAGTAAAGAAACAGGCGGTCAATACGATGTTAACCGGTATTCAAAAGAACTTGATCCGGTTTGGCTGGGCAAAGCATTTACACTAAAACCAGGCCAGGTTTCAAATCCCTTCAAAACCAAATTCGGCTATCATATCATGCAATTGGTTAGCCGCGCCGGAGACGATGCTTCTGTAAGGCATTTATTGCTGATACCACAGGTTACCTCTTATGAAATAAAAGAAGGGATCAATAAATTGGATACCATTCGTGCTAAATTAATTACCGGTACCATCGATTTTGGTGCTGCTGTTGCCAAGTATAGTGATGACGACGCCAGTAAGTTTACCGCCGGACAAATTACCGGCAAAGACGGAAGCTCTTATGTTACTATCGACCAACTTGATAAGGACCTTGTACTGATGTTGAAAGATCTTAAAGCCGGTCAATATTCACAACCCACTGAATATGTTGATGAACGAGGCAGAAAAGGGGTACGTATTGTGTATTTAAAAACAAGAACCGAACCTCATCGTGAGAATCTGAAAGATGATTATGATCGTATTTCCCAAAGGGCATTGGAAGTAAAAAAGAATAATGTACTGGAGCAATGGTTTAATAAAAAACTGGTAACGTATTATATTTTAGTAGATGATGAATTTAAATCATGCCCCGAAATGGTTAAGTGGATGTCGGGCCCGGCCGCTGCAAAAAACTAATTAATAATTTTTTTATACCTTGAAGCGTTCCGGATCATTTGCGGAACGCTTTATTTTTAAACTTTTTAAACTCCTTCCCTAAGGCAAAAAATAAATTATATTGATAGAAACTAAAAAAATAATCAGGTCCGAAGAGCAGGCTATTCTTATAGGGTTAATTTATAAAGAACAAACCGAACCAATGGTAAATGAATACCTGGACGAACTGACTTTTTTAGCAGAAACAGCAGGGGCCATAGCAGTAAAACGGTTTACCCAAAAACTACCACACCCCGATAGTAAAATTTTTGTGGGTAAAGGTAAACTGGAAGAAATAAAACAATACATCCAACTTAAAGGAAATATAAGTCTGGTCATATTTGATGATGAACTAACCGGCTCCCAAATTCAAAACATAGAAAAAGAACTCAATGTAAAAACAATTGATCGAAGCGATTTAATACTTGATATTTTTGCAAGCCGCGCCAAAACCGCACAGGCAAAAACACAGGTAGAACTGGCGCAATATCAATATATTTTACCCCGATTGAAGGGTATGTGGAAACACCTGGAACGCCAGGGTGGTGGGGTTGGTACCCGAGGCCCGGGCGAAACCGAAATTGAAACAGATCGCCGTATAGTAAAAGACAAAATCAGCCTGTTGCGCAAACGCCTGGCCGAAATTGATAAACAGTCATTTACACAACGTAAAGATCGCGGCGAATTTATAAGAGTGGCACTGGTGGGTTATACCAATGTAGGCAAATCAACCCTGATGAATGTGTTAAGCAAAAGTGATGTATTTGCCGAAAATAAATTATTTGCCACACTGGATACCACCACCCGAAAAGTGGTATTTGAACAAACACCATTTTTACTTAGTGATACGGTAGGGTTTATACGCAAGCTGCCGCACCACCTGATAGAAAGTTTTAAAAGTACACTTGATGAGGTTCGTGAAGCTGATGTTTTATTACATGTGGTTGATATCTCTCATCCGCAATACGAAGACCAGTTGCTGGTTGTGAACAAAACCCTGGCCGAGCTAAAAGCAGATGATAAACCGGTGATCACTATTTTTAATAAGATGGATAAATATGAAGAACTGGCGTTTGATCAGTGGCTGAACCCGGAGGTAAAAACAGACATATTAGTTGATTTAAAGCAGCGCTGGCAAAATGAAACCAAGGGAAACTGTGTATTTGTTTCGGCAACGGAAAAAACAAATCTCGATGATCTGCGTCAAACCATATTGAATTCAGTAAGAGACATGTATCATATAAGATATCCGTATAGGGCTGAATTTTTTTATTAAACCGATATGTCATTACCTTCCCAAAATACCTGGTATAAAATAGCCGAAACCCTGGCCGATATCAACTTTTCATCAAACGGACTGGCAGAAGTAGACGTTTATGGTAAAATAATTTGCGTGGGGTTGTATCATCATCAGATTTTTGCCTGCACTCAAAAATGTCCGCATGCAGGAGGTCTTTTGGCAAATGGTTATATAGATGCTGTCGGCAA
>CANKNL010000305.1 GCA_947483345.1 Chitinophagaceae bacterium
GCAACGGTATGTATTCTAATATTTACAGCACAATATTTTGCAGCCAACATACCCAATAACCCTGCTTTTGGGGTATGCGTATGTACGATATCCGGCTTTTCTTTTTTAAAGATTTTTATTAACTGCCATAAACATTTTAAATCCCGAAAGGGTGTGATCTTTCTGGTCATGGGTACAATAATATGTTTGCACTGTTCCTGTTCAATCACTTTGGCCAGTTCATTTCCATCAGCACTGATCATCAGTACATCAAAACCATTCGCCGACATAAAATGCATTTGTCCGGGTAACAAATACCGCAGCGCCATAGGTACTGTTGTTATGCGAATTAATTTTTTATTGTTACTGTTATTTGGCAAGCGTTTTAGTTGGTTGTTAAAGTTGACCCCTTAGTGATTTATAATACTCAAAAATAACTTCATATTATTGAAAGACAAGTTAGAATTTTTATGATAAATTTGGGACTTCATATTAACGGTCGCCTTTATTTCTGGTAATACAGCCTGAAACAAAAAACAGAATTCAATATGGGTTTTTTAGATTTTATATTATTTCCCGTTTATGTGGCCTTGTTTTATTTTATATTTAGTGCCCGCAGAAAAAACTATACCGATCCCGTTCTTAAATATTATCATAAACAGGGGTTTTGGATAAAAATAGTTGCCGTTTTAGCCTTCACCTTTTTTAATACTGTACTCTCTGTTGGCGATTCTTTTTTATTGTTTTATACCGAAGGAGCAAATATATGCCGGATGATTTTACAGGACTCCTCACAACTAAAGTGGCTCTACCTGCCCAGTGTTGAATTTGACCAAGCCTTATTAAAAAATCCAGCCAATACGGGTTATCTGCTAAGTGAGAATAATTATATGGTCATACGCATTACGGCCGTACTATCCTTTTTCGCATTACAAAAGTATCTGATACTGAATCTCTTTTTTTCCATGATCTCTTTTTCGGGCATTTGGCGATTGTACCGTTTTTTTTATGAACAATATCCGCATTTACATAAACAGCTGGCCATTGCCATATTATATTTGCCAACTTTTGTTTTCTGGAGTTCGGGTATTTTAAAAGACCCGCTTTGTACTGGAGCCATTGGCTGGATAACCTATGCATTGTATGAGATCTTTTATAAAAAAAAGAACCTGATAAGCAATGTGTTGATCATATTTATTTTTGGCTATCTCCTGTTTGTAATTAAAGTTTATATCCTTATTTCCTATGTGCCGTTTTTATTACTTTTCTTAATATTAAAAAATGTAAACCTTGTTAAAAGCCGCATTCTACGCATCAGCTTTGTGTTAGGGTTAATTGTACTAACCATTACCATGTTTACAACAGTTATGCAGGAATTATCGGGCACCCTTGGTGCTTACGGCGGAACCGATGTAACAAAAAATATTTCCATTTACCAAAAGGCCTATGCCGAGCAGGAAAGTGCGGGTTCAAATTTTTCGCTTGGTGTAGAATATGACGGTTCAATACCAAGCCTGTTAAAAATTGCGCCTGCAGCCATCATAGCTACTTTGTACCGGCCCTTTATTTGGGAATCCAAAAAAATATCTACCCTTCTATCTTCTTTTGAAAGTATGGGAATCATGTTTTTTACTTTATTGGTATTGTATAAAGTTGGCCCTAGAAATTTTATACGAGCAATATTAAAGAACCCTGCAATTTTGTATTGTCTATTATTTTCATTACTCTTTGCCCTGTTTGTTGGAGCCACTACAGCAAATTTTGGCACTTTGGTGCGATATAAAATCCAATGTATGCCCTTTTATATCATTGCCCTTTTTCTGATACAGGACAGGTATAAACAAAAAAGTAGCCCCGTCATTGGCGGGGCTGTCTGATTTCAGAGGGGGTTAAATCGTGTAACCATTATGCGTTTGCTGCTCTTCCTGTTCTGGCAGAAGTAAAAGGAGCTAATAAGTTTAACCAGGTTGTTTTAAGATAATCATTTATAGAACCTGCTAAAGAAAACGTTTCCTGAGTATTTAATTTTGCTAAGATATCCGGAGGCATTGCATCAAAATTATTATTGAATGCATCGGCAATGGGCCATATGATAAAACTTAATTTTTTAAGTTTATCTGTCTTTTGAAACAACAGTATGGTTCCGGTAAAAGCTATTAAAAAACAACAATAGTGCAACAGGGCTAACAGTTTACTGTTAAATTTAACCTGGTGAATATGAAACCGGTTGCGGATATAATAATACATTTTCCAGCCGGATGCATAATCCCAGTCTTTTTTAATTGAAAAGGCAGTAGGCGGATGGTAATGGATACTATTTGCAACCGTACAAACAGGAATCTCATTACGTTTTACAATTCGGTAATAATATTCTGTTTCGTCTCCCCATAAAAAATATTTTGGTTTAGGAACACCAACTCTTTCAATGATCCGGCGATGCAGCATGGTACCATTAAACGGATGACCGATGCCTTTAATAATATTACAGTCTACTTCATCCAGTGATTTATATTGTTGTGTTTTCCAAACAAATGATTTTTTATCTTCTTTATTAATAACGGCACAATTCAAAAGTCTTAAACAGCCATCATCAGCCGCTAATAAATTTTCCAAAGCATCTTCTTTAGGATAGCCATCGTCATCCATACACCAGATCCAGGCATATTCATTTTTATAGGCCCAATTAATGCCTGTACTAAAACCACCACTTGAACCTGTATTGTTTTGATTGATTACGATTAGATCTGGTTGTTTGCTTAACCAGTTTTCTGTAGCGTCTGTACTACCATTATTCACTATGAGAATAGCATCTAAAGGACGTGATTGCTTACGTAAAGCTGCAATGCATTCGGAAAGAAGCGCCTGACGGTTGTATGTAACAACCACAGCTATTACTTTTTCCATAGGAAATTGTATTTGGTTTTAAATTAGAATAAATGGACTAATCTATAACGGAATGCTAATTAGCTTATTGTATAAAAGCAGCAGAATTTTTAATTATCCTTCAATATTGGGGAAAACAGGATGCTTTTTGGCCTTATTATCAGCCTGAATAAAGGTTTGGGCAAAATCAAGGGCTTCAGCAATAACATGCTGCATGTCCATATAACGGTAGGTTGCTAAGCGTCCCAAAAAAGAGACTTTTTGCAGGGTTTCGGCATCTTTTCGGTATAATAATATCAGTTTTTTATCCTTTTCAAGCCTTTTAGGGTAATAGGGTATATCAGAGGGCTCGGTTTCTTTGCTAAACTCTTTAAAGTAGATGGTTTTATCGTGATGTTCCCAATTGGTAAAATGTTTATGCTCAGTTATCCGGGTAAATGGCACCTGTTCATCACAATAGTTCATTTGTGTGGTTCCCTGAAAATCACCATCGGCATAATGTGTTTCAAAAGTTACCGTACGGTAACCCAGGCGGCCATGTTTAAAATTAAACCAGGCATCAATAGGACCGGTAAAAAAAACATGATCATACCCGCTTAGATCCATACCGGGCTCAAATTTTTTATTGAGTGTAACATGAATATGATCATGCTCAATCAGTTTTTTAATAATGGCCGAGTAACCATCAACAGGAATACCTGTATATATATTATTGTGGTAATTATCA
>CANKNL010000306.1 GCA_947483345.1 Chitinophagaceae bacterium
AACGCCGCATTATTTTGATACACTGACTTTTGAAGTCCCAGATATCCCTGCCTTTAAAAAAGCAGCAGAAAAAAATAAATCTAATTTTCATTATCATACAAATGGCACCATAAGTATAAGCATAGATGAAGTTACCAGTAACTTTATTGGGGAAACAGAAAAAAATTTAGCAGCCATTTTTAACGCGGTAACATCAATACCGTTTTCTTTATTTTTTGATGAAGCAGATGCGATGTATGGTAATAGAACGTCAACTTATTTATCACACTCCGTTTTTAATAGTTACCACAGCGAAAGCCTGATGATGCGTTATATCAAATCGCTGGAGAATAAAGATCTGAGTTTAAATACATCGATGATCAGCCTGGGCAGTTGTACCATGAAGCTGAATGCAGCTACCGAATTAATACCGGTTAGCTGGCCGGAGTTTAATGCCATTCATCCTTTTGCCCCGGCTTCACAAACCAAGGGCTATCAATACATGATTACCAAACTGGAAGATTATTTAAGTAAGATAACAGGGTTTACAGCCTGTTCATTACAACCTAACAGTGGCGCCCAGGGCGAATATACAGGCTTACTAACCATTCGTGCTTATCATGCCCACCGCAACGAAAGTCACAGAAACATTGTGTTGATCCCCATTTCGGCACATGGCACAAACCCGGCAAGTGCCATCATGGCCGGTATGAAAGTGGTGGTTGTAAAAAGTGATGAAAAAGGATATATAGATCTTGCGGACCTGACATTAAAAGCCGAAGAACATAAAGCTAATTTAGCTGCTTTTATGGTTACTTACCCAAGTACTTTTGGCGTGTTTGAAGAAGGCATAAAAAAAATCTGCAAACTCATTCATGATAATGGTGGCCTGGTTTATATGGATGGGGCCAACATGAATGCACAGGTTGGATTAACCAGTCCGGGTATGATTGGCGCCGATGTTTGCCATTTAAATTTACATAAAACATTTGCCATACCTCACGGTGGTGGCGGTCCGGGTGTTGGACCTATCTGTGTAAATAATAAATTGAAACCTTTTTTACCCGGTCACCATGTACAGGATACATTGAAAACAACGAGCAGCAATATCCCTGCGGTTTCTGCTGCGCCTTACGGCAGTGCCAGCATTTTACTGATCAGTTATGCATACATTAAAATGCTGGGAGCTGATGGTGTTAAAAGAGCTACTGAATATGCTATCCTGAATGCCAATTACATGAAGGCTAAACTGGAGAAATTTTATTCTATACTTTATACCGGAACAAATGGCTATTGTGCCCATGAGTTTATTGTTGATTTAAGGCCGTTTAAAATCACTGCTGGTATAGAAGCAGAGGATGTGGCCAAGCGCCTGATGGATTATTGCTTTCATGCACCAACGCTGAGTTTTCCGGTAGCGGGCACGATTATGATTGAGCCAACAGAAAGTGAAGATAAAGGAGAACTGGATCGTTTTTGCGAAGCACTCATCAGTATTTATCATGAAATAAAAGCCATTGAAGATGGCCGATCAGACAAGGTGGATAACGCATTAAAAAATGCCCCACACACCCAACAGGTTATTTGTGCCGATGACTGGACCCATGCCTATAGCAGGCAGGATGCCGCTTTTCCTTTGGCCTATGTTGTGAAAAATAAATTCTGGCCATCCATAGCCCGTATCAACAATACATTTGGCGACAGGAACCTGATCTGCACCTGTGAGCCAATGGACAGTTATTTGGAAGAACCTGTTTCAAGCTAGTCGCTTAAAATACAAAGGAAAGCCCAATCTAAAATGGTTGGGCTTTTTTATGGAGTCTAAGAAAATGATATTCCCCATTCCTGCTCCCTAGGAGAAAAAGATTGGTAGTAAAAAAACTTGCCAGTAATTAAGTGCCGTTAGGCACGTAAGGTTTCTATAAAGTTGCGTACCTATGGCACGCCAAAATGCTTTTGCGGTATGGTTCTACCAAACTTAAGTGCCTACGGCACAAGCGAACAATTCAAATCCTTAATTCTTCCTTAATCTTTAAAAAAAATTGTACATTCCATTATGCAAAATCAATTTCTGCTTTATGGTGCCAATGGTTATACGGGCAAATTAATTGCAAAACTTGCTTCAACTTATAATTTACAACCATTGCTTGCCGGAAGATCAGTAGCATACATAAAACCCCTTGCTGATGAGTTACAACTCCCCTACCGGATCATTGATCTGGATAATGCAGCACAATTACAAAAAGCATTATCAGAAGTGAAATTAGTTTTACATGCAGCAGGCCCCTATGTAAATACCGCAAAACAAATGATAGAAGCCTGCTTACAAACCGGTGTTCATTATATAGACATTAATGGCGACATATCCATTTTTGAAATGCTGAAAAAATATAATGCTGATGCAAAGGAAAAAAATATTATGGTCATGCCGGGTGTTGGCTTTGATGTGGTACCAACAGACTGCATAGCCTTACAATTAAAAAATAAAATGCCCGATGCGGCACTTTTAAAATTAGCTTTTGCTTCCATTGGTGGAGGATTATCACACGGCACAGCAACAACCATGGCTGGTAAAATTGGCGAAGGTGGAGCCGTAAGAGAAAATGGAAAGATCGTTAGAAAACCATTGGGACAAAAAGGAATGTGGGTGAATTTTGGAACAAAGAAATTATTTGTAATGACTATTCCCTGGGGAGATATATCAACAGCATTTACGACAACCGGAATACTTAATATAGAAGCGTATACCGGTATGGCTCCCAAAGTATACAGGGTTCTGAAATTACAATGGGCTTTCAACTGGTTATTAAGAACCCATTTTGTACGCAACATCATTAAGAGAAAAATAAATGCAAGGCCTGCCGGCCCATCAGATGATCAAAGAAAAAACAGCAGTAGTGTGGTTTGGGGTGAAGTCAGCAATGCCTCAGGGAAAAAAATATCAGCCTGTATCAGTTGTTTTGATGGCTATACATTAACGGCACACAGCAGCTTACTCATTGCCAAAAAAATACTGGAAGGACATTTCAAAATCGGGTATCAAACACCGGCGGGCTGCTATGGCGAAGATTTGATCATGGAAGTACCGGGTACAAAAATTATTTAGGCCTTCATCATCATTTCATTTTTGCTAATGTTTAAAAGAGTAAATTAATGGTTCAATCATAAAACAAATCATCATGAAAAAACAAATTCTATTTGTATTGTTCTTTTGCCTTACCGGCAATTTTATCTTAGCCCAATCCGATGCAACGGCCAAGATTAGAAAAGAAGGTCTTGACAATTCCAAAGTAATGGAATTAGCTTTTCAGCTAACCGATGTAAGTGGTTCCAGGCTTACTAATTCGCCCGGATTTTTAAGAGCAGCCAATTGGGCAAAGAACGAACTAACAAAAATGGGATTAGCAAATGCCCTATTAGAACCCTGGGGGGATTTTGGAAAGGGCTGGGAACAAACACGTTGTTATGTTGCTATGACAGCCCCCTATTATACGCCCATTGTTGCCATACCAAGGGCCTGGACAGGAAGCACATCCGGTAAAAAAATGATAAGCAGTGATGTGGTGTTGATCAAGGCAAAAGACTCAGCAGAATTGG
>CANKNL010000307.1 GCA_947483345.1 Chitinophagaceae bacterium
TCACCTTCTTTTATAAACTTCAAATTGTCAGCGATATTTTTATCAATCAAAATTTTTCCATGTCCTGTATGTAATTCACCATTGTAAGTGTCAAGTAAATGGATATTTGAAGGACCTATTCGCCCAATTTTTTCAATATGAGAAATCCACAATGCCTTTTCTTTTTCTCTTTCTTCTTGGAGTAGTGCTGAAAGTTCAGAATATTTTATTTCACAAGTTTGCCCTCGGTACCGATAATAAATTGCTCCTTCTCGTAAAATGTTTTTAAAATTCTTTCTAGTTACTATTGGTTTAATTTTTGATTCACTCACCCAAAGTCTACCAAATGTCTTTGCTCCTTTAGAAATTGTTTCCATGCCCCATTCAAAATCGTGTGAAAAATAATCTAGTATAAATTGCGTCAATATTTTAGCATCACAGTTTTCAAACTTGTCGCTGGATAATCCGATTAATTTCCTAGGAGAATCTGATATACCAAACATTAATTCGCCACCTCTATTATTTGCCATTCCTACAGCGGAACGCATATATTCAGCAATGCTGTCACCAAAATGGAAGTTTGCTTTAAACTCCAAGTCATGGGACTCTCTCTGAATTAAATGTCCTTTAGAATTAGTATTAAATGAAAAGCGCATTAGAAATTTGGAGTTTTACAATAATGGCACACAACGGGCAGGGCTTGCTGCAGGGCTGGAATTCATTGTTTGTCCTGCCCGGAACCGCTGCTGATTAAAGATATAAAAGTACAGGTTAACAAACAAAAGCCAAACAATGTACGTCCAGCCCAGATGAAGCACAACAGCGATAAAATGACCATTGATCCAATGTCCAGCCAGCCTTGCAGCAAACCCAATGTTGGCTGCTGCTTTACTTTTTAGGCTCTGGAACTTTTTCCCAATTTGGTTGATGTTGCTCAACCCAAATTTTTAACCTTCGTCTTGCACTATCGCCGTCAACTGCTATTGCTAAATGGTCGCATACATCTCTCCACGAACTAAGTCCACCTACACCTTTTAAATCAGGTATTTTTTCAATCCAATCTCTCGCTGAAGGTGAACTTGTTTTGTTTCTGGTCGTAGTATTTATAGATGAAAGAGTAGTGGAATTTGAGGCTACATTTACTGGTCGTGTTACTACTGTTGGTAATGAAATTAAGAATGGAATTAGATAATCAGAAGCAAGTCTTTCAAGTTCAGGAATATTTCCGCTTTCAACTTCACTTACAAACTTTTCTTTTAGTTTGATTTGTTCATTTAGTTCTTGAATTTGGATTTTTAAATCTTGAATTTCATCTTTTACTTCATTTACTTCCGACTTCTTAAGCAATTTTAATTCGTCAATTTGCGATTTGAGTTTCAATATTTCTTTTTCTCTCTGCTCAATGTGGTCAATAAATTCTAAGCTGTCGTAATTAGTGAAATCAAGGATTTTTTCAAGACGATTTAGAAGATTTATGTCAGAAAGATGTTTAAGGTCAAACTCGTAAATAATTTTTTCAGTAAAAGACCGAAGTTGTCGCCATTGTGGTGAGTAAATTCTAAAATGTCTACCATTGGTTAGAATTGCTAAAACCGGAAGTTCTTTGCCGCAATAGTCAGCAAGTTGCTGAACGTGCATATTTATGTTTTGTCCTAATGCTTTTGTTTCAACAATTATTCTGTTGCCAATATTTATGTCAATACGACTTCCTTGAGCTGCATGTTCAAGGTCTAAGTCAACATGATTAAATGCTTGAAGAAAAGGAATGATGATTTTATACTTTACATTATTCTCACTCTGAATAAAATTTGTGAAGTCAGTATTTGCCAAACTATTAAGCCTTTCAATATTCATATTTTGTCAGTCGTTTTGTCAATTAGAGTGTGTCCGAAAAAGTAGCAGCCAACGAGCAAGCATTGCCGAAGTTTGGGTTTAGAATTCCGTCCGCCAAGTGCTGCTGCTTATTAAAGAACGTAATTTATTTTGAAAACACCAAACTAAGCCTGCGCACTGGGAGCGTAGCAAAATGCGCAGGCGTATTAATAAACGGTCCAGCCGAAAGCTGAAGAAGATTAGCACGATGACCCGTCCTGAAAAAAGTTGACTGTGTTAGTTAATAAATCCTGCTATTGGTTGACTAAGATAATTCATCCTGAATAAGGTTGATTAAAAAAGTTATTTGCTGAGCGTTTGGCAAAAACAGTTTCGTAGCCACCAAAGCTAAAGAAACTGTTTTTTGTGCTTTGGCCGTTTAGGTTGGTGGCGCATTGTTTTTGTTTTTAAAGTTGTTTTGATAATAGTTTTTCCACCTTCTTATTTGTGGGCCCTGTTGCAGATGTACATCATGAGGTATCTGCCAGTTAAGGCTGCTATGCCTTCGTTTGTAATTGTAAATGGTAATGCATCGTGCAATATGTATGGAGGCATTATCAATGTTGTCGTATTGCCTGCTGATGAGTTCGGTTTTTAAAATGCCATTTACTCTTTCGGCAATAGCATTTTCATAAGGATCACCGTTTTGAGTCATGCTGATGTGTGCATGATGTTGCTGTAATAATTGTACATAAGCAGTGCTGCAATATTGTATACCCCGGTCGCTGTGGTGTATTACAATTGTTTCAGGTGGTTTTTGGGCCAGTGCTTTTCTTAAGGCAAGGGTTGCACTGCTTACTTTCATATCATCACTTACATGAAAGCCCACAATTTTTCTGCTGTAGGCATCGGTAATTAAGAACAAATAAGCAAACCTGTTTTTAAGTGGTATGTAAGTAATATCAGCTACCCACATTTCATGCGCCTTAAATGGCGTAAAATCCTTTACCAGATTTGGATACCTGCGAAAATGATGTTTACTATTGGTGGTGTGTACACTTCTTTTTACCCGTCTTATTAAAAGCTTATTTCGCCTCAGCAAATCAAAAAACTGGTCTCTTCCAATAGTTATTTGATGTTGCTTTAAAAATGGTTGTAGCATAATAAAGAGTTTCCGGCCACCACAACGAGGCTGGTATTTACGGATGGTATCAATCTGCTGCAGTATCAAAAATTCATTTGACATCTGCACTGCATCGTGCTGTTGCTTTTTGTGATAAGCCTGTGGCGAATACCCCAACAACCGGCAAATCCGTTGCACACTGATCAACGGAATTACCTTTTTTACTTCTCGGACTGTTGGGTGCCAGGCTTTTTTCTGATGGAGATGTTGAGTTGTTTTTCGGCAACTGTAATTAAGGTATCCAGCACTACTACTTTAAGCTGCCGGTCTTCCAGTTGCTTTTCCAGTGCTGCAATTTTTTGTAGCAATTCTTCATTGGTTTGCTGGCCTGCTGTGATTGATTTTTTAGGCGAACTATTCATGCTGCTGTGGGAATAAGTTTCTTGCTTTTGAGTAGGTGGCAAGTTATGAATTCCCTGGTAAATCTGCACCCATTTACAAATAGTAGTGCGGCTGATGCCATACCTGGCGGCGAGTTTTCTAAAGCCGCATCCTTGTGTTAAATACTCCTGAATGATCTGGTCTTTTAAGTCCATTTTGGTTGATTTTGTAGTCAACCTATTTCAGGACGAGACA
>CANKNL010000308.1 GCA_947483345.1 Chitinophagaceae bacterium
ATTTTTCAAATGCACTGGTGTATCCCAACCCCACAAAAGAAAAACTGATTGTAACCCTACAACAGGCATTAACAGAAACTAGCCAATTGATTATTGCAGATTTATCCGGACGGATAGTAAACCGGCAACAGGTAAAATCAGGGCTCAGCCAAATAGATCTGGATGTACAACAAATGCCCGCAGGCCGGTATTTTATTAGGCTTTATAACCACAACACCATGATTAACCAATCTTTTGTAATCATTAAATAAATGGAAGATATTACATGAAACGGGGTGCAGTTATGCGGCCCGTTTTTATTTTCTATCAACGGCATGCCTTTCAAATAAAATTATTGTAGCTTGACAAAAATATAACCCTGCATGAGAAAAGGCATTCTACTTGTAATACTGATTTCTGTTTTTTATAATGCGGAAGCCCAGCCATGCCGCTTTGAAAAAACAAATGGATTGGAAAGCGCAACCTATTTTGAAGCCATTGACTGGTATAAAAATTTAGATAACAAATCAACCAGAGTTTTGGTAAAAGAAATGGGCATGAGTGATGCCGGTTATCCTTTACACCTGGTGATGGTAAGTAATGATGGCAAGTTTGATGCTGTGCAATGGCATAAGCAAAACAAAGCGGTGATCCTTATCAACAATGGCATTCATCCCGGTGAGCCTGATGGTATTGATGCCAGTATGATGCTGGTGAGAGATATTGTTTACAATAAAGTAAAGTTGCCTGATAATGTTGTTGTGGCTTTTATCCCCGTCTATAATATCGGCGGATGTTTAAACAGAAATTCTTACTCAAGAGCCAACCAAAACGGGCCGCTGGAATATGGTTTTAGAGGCAATGCCCAAAACCTTGACCTGAATCGTGACTTCACAAAAAATGACAGCAAAGAATCTAAAGCATTTGCTCAAATTTTTCATTTGCTTGACCCGGATATTTTGATTGATAACCATGTTAGCGATGGTGCCGATTACCAGCATACCATGACATTGCTTACCACACAGTATGATAAACTGGGCGCTGGTTTAGGTGGGTGGCTTAAAAATAATTTTGAGCCACAGTTGTACAAAGGCATGACGGAAAAGAATTGGGACATGACTCCTTATGTGAATTTTGAAACGGAAACACCCGATAAAGGCATGGACATGTTTTACGATCCTCCACGTTACTCTTCTGGTTATGCTGCCTTGTTTCAAACCATTGGCTTTGTGCCTGAAACCCACATGCTGAAACCTTTTAAAGACAGGGTGCTTTCTACCTATGCCCTGTCGCTGACTGTAATTGAAAAAGCATCTGTTAATGCAGTTGAACTCATTACACAACGTAAAAAAGCAAGGATCGAAGTGGCTAAAGAAAAATCATTTCCTTTTAAATGGACAGTTGATACAACCAAATTCTCTTTTATTACTTTTAAAGGATATGAACAGGGTTTTAAACCAAGTGATGCCACCGGACTAAACAGAATGTATTATGACCGAAGCAAACCTTTTACCAAACAGGTAAAATTTTTCAATGTATTTAATGCTTCTGGTTTTATTGAAGCACCGGCAGCATATATTATTCCACAGGGGTGGTATGGGGTGATTGATCTGCTTAAACTGAATAATGTGCAGATGCAGCAATTTAAAAACGACACATTGATTGATGTGGATGCTTACCACATTGATGATTACAAAGCCTTTCCAAAACCCTATGAGAAACACCATAAAAATTTTGCTGTAAAAGTTACGGCCATTAACCAAAAGATCAGATTTTTAAAAGGAGACCATATTATCTGGTTGAACCAACCGGCTAATCGTTATTTGGTTAACATGCTTGAACCAATCGGGGATGACAGCTTTTTTTCATGGAATTTCTTTGATGCCATACTTCAGCAAAAAGAAGGTTACAGCGATTATCGCTGGGATGATCTGGCGGCTGAAGTTTTAAAAAAAGACCCTGCCTTAAAAGCTAAACTGGAGGAAAAGAAGAAAACCGACGAAAAATTTGCAGCAAACAGCTCTGCGCAGTTAGACTTTATTTATAAAAATTCGCCCTATTACGAGCCGGGGCACAATAGGTACCCTGTTTACAGGTTGAACAGGAAATAAGTATGTAAAGCATTGATAATAAAGACATAATACACTATTTGATTAAAGCCCACTTGTAGCAATCCCGCTTAAAAGATTGATTCTCGTTTCATTTCCCCTGGAAATAAAAATAAAACAGAACAAGTTCGCAACGATGATGCCATCAAAAACCACGGCTGGTATCATAAAAGTGCCAAATTATCCATTATTCATTGTAAAATTATCCATTAAAACCCTTACCTTTGCTGCCCGTTAAGAAAAAACGGATTAACAACATTTTTTAAAACAAAAATCAATCAGGGAAATGAACAACTACGAATTGATGGTGATTTTTACCCCTGTGCTTTCTGAAGAGGAATTTAAAGCCGCTCAGAAAAAATACGCCGACCTCGTTACAGAAAACGGAGGTGAGGTTTTGCACAGCAACCCTTGGGGACTAAAATCACTGGCCTACCCCATTGACAAGAAGACCACCGGTCTTTATTGGGTAATGGAGTACAAAGCGCCAACCAGCTTCAATGAAAAGTTGAAAATTCAACTTTTACGTGACGAATCACAGATGCGTCACATGTACACTGCACTCGACAAGTACGCCGTCGACTACAATGCGAAAAAGAGAAGTGGCGGACGTTTTACTAACGAAAAAACCCCAGCTTAACTCATGGCAAAAAATGAAATAAAATATCTTACTGCCATTAAGCAGGAGAAGCGTCCGAAGAAATACTGCCGTTTCAAAAAAATGGGCATCCATTATATTGATTATAAGGATGGGGAATTTCTTAAAAAATTCATTAACGAACAGGGTAAATTATTGCCACGCCGTATTACAGGAAACTCTTTGAAGTTTCAGCGCAAGGTTGGCGATGCAGTAAAAAAGGCCCGTCAAATGGCCATATTGCCATACGTTACTGATCTATTAAAATAGGCCCCCTCTATATCCCCAAAAAAGGGGGAGTAAATTGAGGTGAGCTAAGCGAAACAATTTTTTTTAAACCACCCTAACCTTTTAATAGGGAAAGTTTGATTCTGGTTATAGCCAGGACCGGATTGGGTAAAAATGCAAAAAAATGCAGGTAATATTAATACAGGATGTAAATAATTTAGGTGGCGTTAATGAACTGATAACAGTTAAGAACGGTTACGGTCGAAATTATTTGATCCCAAGTAAATTAGCCATTGAAGCCAGCCCTTCCAACATGAAAATGATGGAAGAAAAGAAAAAGCAACAGGTTAAAAAAGAAGCTAAGTTATTGGCCGAATTAAACAGTGTAATTGCTGTTTTGAAAGACGGTGCTTTAAAGATTGGTGCTAAAACCGGTACCAGTGGTAAAATATTTGGTAGTGTAACTTCTGTTCAGATTGCACGTGCAATTAAAGAGCAAAAAGGCTACGAAATTGACCGTCGCCGTATCACTATTATTGACGAAGTAAAAGAATTAGGTACTTTTAAAGCAAGTATTGATTTTGGTAACGG
>CANKNL010000309.1 GCA_947483345.1 Chitinophagaceae bacterium
CTTAAATGCATACTTCTCTCTTTATATAACTGCCTGAAATAAGGATCCCTCAAGTCTTTAATAAAACGGATCGCTTCACCCGTACTTTTCATCTCGGGCCCAAGCTCTTTATTTACTCCGGGGAATTTATTGAAAGAGAAAACAGGCTCTTTTATGGCAAAGCCGGTGAGTTTTTTCTCGAAAGTGAAATCCTTTAATTTGTTTACCCCCATCATAATTTTAGTAGCAATATTCAGATACGGTATCTGGTAGGCTTTTGCGATAAACGGTGTGGTACGGCTGGCTCTGGGATTTGCTTCTATCACAAAAACATGGCCATCTTTAATAGCAAACTGAATATTGATCAGCCCTTGTATTTTTAAAGCTCTGGCAATTTTTTCGGCATACTCTTCCATTGTATGTACAATCAATGGCGACAAATTAAACTGTGGTAACACGGCATTACTATCACCGCTATGAATGCCCGCCGGTTCAATATGTTCCATCACACCCATCACATGAAAATCTTCACCGTCAAAAATGGCATCTATTTCTGCTTCCTGACAACGGTCTAAAAAATGATCGATCAAAATTTTATTACCCGGCAAATGCTTGATCAAACTCAACACCCCTTTTTCCAGATCTTCATCATTTATCACGATGCGCATTCTTTGACCTCCCAAAACATAACTTGGCCTGATGAGAACCGGGTAACCAACCTGTTTTGCCACTTCAATGGCTTCATCGGTATTGTATGCCGTGCCATAATTTGGATAAGGAATTTCCAGTTCCTTAAGCATATCGCTAAACCTGCCCCTGTCTTCGGCAATATCCATACTGTCGAATGAGGAACCAATTATTTTAATGCCTTTTTCGTGTAACCTTTTGGCTAGTTTTAGGGCTGTTTGTCCGCCTAACTGTACAATAACACCATAAGGTTTTTCGTATTCCACTATTTCCCACAGGTGTTCCCAAAATACTGGTTCAAAATAAAGTTTATCAGCAATATCAAAATCGGTTGATACGGTTTCGGGATTACAGTTTACCATGATGGCTTCATAACCGGCTTCTTTTATGGCCAGTAAACCATGTACACAACAATAGTCAAACTCAATGCCCTGGCCAATCCTGTTGGGTCCACTACCCAATACAATTATTTTCTTTTTATCGGAAACAATACTTTCGTTACTCAGCAGTTTACTTTCATTAACCGGTTTGTTTTCGAATGTAGAATAAAAATAGGGCGTCTTCGCTTCAAACTCGGCACTGCAGGTATCTACCATTTTAAACACGCGGGTAAGGCCCATGGCCTTTCTTCTTTCGTAAATTATTTCGGCATCTTCCTCTTTCATGATACGAACGATCTGCTCATCACTAAAGCCTAAAAATTTGGCTTCTTTTAAAACATCGTCGGGCAAAGTTTTTAAATTATACTGCGCAATTTGTTTTTCACAATCACAAATTTTTTGAATCTGGTAAATAAACCATCGGTCAATTTTTGTGCTTTCGCAAATACGCTTGATGCTGGCACCTGCCATTAATGCGTCTTTAATTCTAAATATCCTGTCCCATTTCGGTATCTTAATATATTCAATCAACTCATCTGCCTTCATCATGCTTTTGCCATAATAACCTAACCCAACAGCTTCATTTTCGAGGCTCTGACAGGCTTTTTGCACAGCCTCAGCAAAACTACGGCCAATAGCCATCACTTCGCCTACACTTTTCATTTGAAAGCCGAGCGTATCTTTTGCACCTTTGAATTTATCAAAATTCCAGCGTGGTATTTTTACAATGACATAATCAAGTGCCGGTTCAAAATAGGCAGATGTAGATTGTGTGATCTGATTTTTTAATTCATCCAGGTTATAGCCAATAGCCAGTTTGGCGGCAATTTTAGCAATAGGATAACCCGTAGCCTTACTCGCTAATGCGGATGACCGGCTAACCCTTGGGTTAATTTCCACTACAATAATTTCTTCAGTCTGCGGATTAAGTGCAAACTGCACATTGCAACCACCGGCAAAATTCCCCAGATCCCGCATCATGGCAATAGCGGTGTTACGCATTAACTGATAGGCCGTATCACTTAGTGTCATTACAGGTGCCACGGTTATTGAATCCCCGGTATGAATTCCCATGGGGTCAAAATTTTCAACACCGCAAATAATCACTACATTATCGGCATTATCTCTTAATAATTCCAATTCAAATTCTTTCCAGCCCAACACTGCTTTTTCTACCAGCACTTCATGAATTGGGCTTGCAATTAATCCGGTATTTAATGCGTCATCCAGTTCGTCTTTATTAAATACAATACTGCCACCGGTTCCTCCTAAAGTAAAAGATGGCCGCAATACCAATGGAAATCCGATCTCCTGAGCAAATTCTTTACCTTCTAAAAACGAGTTTGCAATTTTTGCCGGACAAACCGGTATGCCCATTTCAATCATCCACTGACGGAATTTTTCCCTGTCTTCTGCTTTATCAATAGCCTTAATATCTACACCTATTAATCTTACCCCAAATTTTTCCCATATACCCAGTTCGTCAACTTCTTTACAAAGATTAAGTGCTGTTTGTCCGCCCATAGTTGGCAAAACCGCATCAATTTTGTTTTCATCCAATATCTGTTCAATACTTTCAACAGTAAGTGGTAACAGATATACCCTGTCGGCCATCATGGGGTCGGTCATAATAGTTGCCGGATTACTGTTGATCAGTATAACTTTTACGCCTTCTTCTCGTAATGAACGGGCAGCCTGTGTACCTGAATAATCAAATTCGCAGGCCTGTCCAATAATGATAGGCCCCGAACCGATAATTAAAACTGATTGTATGGAATTGTCTTTTGGCATAGTAACGTTGCTGGTGTTGTGGCGTGCAAAAGTACTTGTAAATGCGTAAATAAAAAACCCGTATTGTAACATACGGGTAAATTATTATAAACATATTTACAAAGCCCTGCGGAATTAGTCAAAAATGTCTTGTAAAAGCAATACCTGGCTCAATTACAGCACAGTTGGCCACTACCTACTGGTTTTAAAATCAACAAAATGATTATTTATTGATTGGCACAACCACATCCCAGGCACCTTTTTCAAAAAATTCAATTTCCAGAATGGTTGTACCAAAATTAAAAGTACAGCGAAAGGGGAAGATAACACCCCGAAAAATACTGACTTCTTTATTGGTTAAAGCCGAGGAAGACTTACTGATATACGAACCCCGAGTAACCTGGTGTGCCGTCATCACTGTACTGGTTTGAAATGTACTTCTGCCAAATGAGGAATTATTGATAAGACTTTCAACTGTAACGGTAATGGACGCTTCATCACTACTCAATTTTGCAACCTGTACCCGTCCAATATCATTGGTAACATTGGTAATGGCGTAGGGGTTTTCATACTCGCCCTTGTAATTGCCTTTTTTCCAATAACCGGTTACTAACATCTCTTTCCCATTATCAAACTGGTGTAATTCTCCTTTACCATCTTTCAAACCTTTTTTCCAACCCCCATAATAATAATTGCCGTTTGA
>CANKNL010000310.1 GCA_947483345.1 Chitinophagaceae bacterium
CCCAGGGTTGTAAAAGCTTGTGTAGCACTGTAACCTGAGCGGCCTACAGTACCAACTGCTTCTACGGCATAATCGTAAAAGGTGATGGAAGAAAGGCCAGGTAAAGTGATTGTAGTGTCATTTAAAGGGGCAATTGTCCAGGTTGTTTCTGTTAATTTTTTGTACCGCAAATTATAGGAAGCAGCCGTACTATCCGGAGTCCAATAAATTCTTGCACTTGCTGTGGTAATATTAGTAGCATTTAATCCTACAGGTATTGGAGGAGGTACATTACCGGTACCATTAATAAGAACAGTGTAATCCTGTGTTTCGCCCCTTGGATAAACACCGCATGGTGTTGGCGGATTGTCGTGGCTCATAATGACCCGCATTCTTGTTGTACCGAACATCGCATTTGAAGCAACTGTAAAATTAAATGAAATTAATCCGGTAAAATCAGTATAAAGGGATACTACTTCTTCGCCAGGATCAGTAAAATCATTGTTATGATTATAATCTATATAGATACTGTAATATTCATATTCAGGGTAAGGAACCAAACCCGATAAATAACCTTGTACATATTGGTTACGTGTAAAAGACATCACTATATTAGTAAAATCTCCGTAACCATGATCATTTCCTGAAATATGATTTACTCCACCAACCCATACCTGATACAACCACTCCGGCCCCTGGTTCTGCCCTGCTGAAGAACAAATAGTTGTTCCGGTGGTTGTAAATGTTTGCGTAGCACCATAACCCGATGGCCCGTTGGCGCAAACGGCTTCAACCGCATATTGATAAGTTGTACCGGGGTAAAGGCCAAAAATATTCAACGTTGTAAGGTCATAGGAAACAACCGTCCAGGCGCTGACGGTAGTTGGTTTGTACCTTACATGATAAACCGTTGCACCGGCAACAGGTGCCCAGGAAAATGTAGCAAATGTATTGTTGATATTGGTAACATTTGCACCGGTGGGGATATTGCAGGATCCCGTTCCGGTATGATCAAAAAAATGATAAACCGTCATAGAGGTACCACTTAAAGCGTACAAACTGCCGTCGCTGGCAAGTGTACATGCATAGCCCCATCCATTGTAAATATTGGTTGAATCAACCCATTTTTGCACACCCGTATTGCTGTATTTTAAGGTGATCATCCGCAAACTGGGTACATTGTTAGGGTCCACATTGGGACCTCCCTTACCTGTAACAAATACCTCTCCGTTTGCTTTGGCCGCAATAAAATAGGGCGCTTCTTCAGAGCCCGGTGCTCCATTATATTCTGTATTCCATAACATCGTGCCATCTGTATCTACCTGGAATGTAATCCAGGATCCGAGGCCTTGACTTTGGCCAATAATACTCAATTTGCCTGCTACATAAGTAAATCTGGTTGAGAAATCAGACCCACCACCAAAATCAAAATCCTTTTTCCATAGCTGTGTGCCCGACGGATCAAATTTGTATATCTCAATATCCATTTGACTAGTAGCTGATACTTGGTTCTCGTATGCCGAAAGCATATACACATTTCCGGCATCATCTATTTCTACATCTCTACCGCCACGGCCCAGCACACCGGCAGTCCATAATAAAGCTCCCGTATTATCCCATACCGCTACTGCTGCATTGCTGGGGTTACCACAGGATGCACTCAACACAATTTTATTGCCTTTTACCCGCATGGATTCAAAATAATTAGGCGCATTTGCACTACTGTGTTGTTCAAACAGTATGTTACCATTCGTATCAAATTTAATCAAAGCAAATCCGGGCAAAGCGCCCACACCACAGGCACCAACATATAGGTTTCCACCATTGTCCATTTCACATCTCAGGCTCATACCTACCAAAACATATGCCGGGCTAACCACCTGCTTCCATAACTGAACGCCATCGGGACTGTATTTTAAAACAATAACAGCAATAGCGCTGCTGGTGCCGCCATACTGGTAACCTGCCACAAACACATTATTGTTGTTATCGGTGGTTACCCAAAGCGTTCTTTCATATACGCTTTGTATACCTGATGCAGATATAGCTTCCCACTGCAACACACCAAACTTGTTGTACTTGCGGGTATAGGCAGCGTTGCTGATTGCGTAGCCGGTTGCAATTACATTGTCCTGGTTATCCCGTGCAATCATAGTCCCGGTTTTCGCAGTGGCATCTGCCGGCCTTATCCAGTCGGTAGAATATTGAGCAAATAAATTTGCTGAAAAAAGCAGTGCAAATAGCGTTATAAGTTTGATTTTATTCATTGTACTGATTTTTAAAAATTAATTCTTACCTAAAAAATAGTTAAGTGCTGTTTTCTATGCAATAAAAGTAATTTCAAAATAAAAAAATAATATACAAACCCTGCTGAATGGGTTAAATTGTATGCTGAATTAGCCTAATTAAATTATGAACATTTTTTAAAAAATTCAACTAATGGCTGATTCGTTTCAGCTCATTCCTGATACCCGGGCATTTTACTGTATAGTTTTTTACGTGCCGCATTAGTCATTTTACTGTAAGTGCTTATCTTTATTTACCGTTACAAAAAAAATCATGAAAAAATTAATATTCGCAATGCTGTTTTGCCCCTTACTGTCTGCAGCCCAAAAAACACTGCCCAGGTTTGAAAATGACACCCTGTATACTTCAGGTGGTTATACCATTTACAAAGGGCAACTATTGCATCTTGCACAAGGCACATCAGCTGCAGGCTATTTTAAATATATTAAATTTCATTATAGCATGAACAGAAATGATACCTATTCTTTACAAGGCAGCAGCCTGATCGTTAATAAATTAAAGAACTATAAAAATTCGGGGACCGATGATAACAGTATCAGGATACTGGGTACACTCATCTATAAAGATGGTAAGAAAGAAGAAGCCGATATGATATTTAATTTTGAAAAAGCGATCACCAATTTTGACGGACAACCCGGTGAGTTAACCGTACCGGAAGCATTTAAAACCAGGCGTATTGAAACCGGTGAGACAGAAATGAAAAAACAAATTGTGCCTGATAAACAAACTCCAACAGATCAAAATAAAAATTTACTCGTGGCTGATGAGATCAAAAAACTATTTGACTTATATAAAGCAGGGGCTTTAACCAAGGAAGAATATGAAACACAAAAAAAAATATTGTTGAAAAAACAATAAGCCATTTGCTAACGCAAGAGTATGCATGACTTTGGTTTATACCGATAATGCTGATGACTCCACCGTTGTTCATTCCATGCCCGTATTATAAACTTACATCTATTTTGCCATTCCCTATATGCTAACAGGCAGCTGTGGCATTAGCAAAGAATACAACCAACAAGGCCCATGCAGGCGAAGAACTGTTAAATATTTTGATTTTACCCTGTTGCATTTAGTATTCCAATGTTTTGTTTGTAATTTCAGGCCTCAAAATTTAAATTTATGAAATCACTCAAAAAGTACATCATTTTATTATGGCTTGTACTACCCTTTTTGGTATCTGCACAGAATGAAAAAATACCTGTAAACAG
>CANKNL010000311.1 GCA_947483345.1 Chitinophagaceae bacterium
AAAAGCAGGATTAAGTACCGGTATTGGCCCAGCCGTGCCTGGTAATTTATTGATCTACGATTTATCTTTTACACCAACTTCTGTAACATTTGATTCCTATAGTCAAACCATGTCAGCAGGTTCTTTGGTGCCATTACCAGGATTAGGTCTAGGGGTACTTGCTGTAAGGGTGCATGATTTTAGTGCCCGTAAAACCGCTGCAGGAAATGAATCCACTCTGTCTTTAACGACTACCGATCTGATCACAAAAATTGAGTTACTAAAAAGTGCCAATGGGCTTGATTTTACTATTGCCGGACAAATGAATCTTGTTCATTCTGGTAATCAAACATTTAATTATAAATTAACCGATGCAAATCCATATTATCCGGCAACTTTTTACAAAGCTAAAATTTACAGTGCGGGTAAGGAAGAGTTGACCAATATTGTAAAAGTACAGTCTTCACCAATTAAGGAAATCACAGTTTCTCCAAATCCTGCAAATGCTGAGGTGAAAATAAATTTCCAGAATCCGCAAATGGTGGAAACGACTGTCTTGATTTTATCTGGCGACGGTAAAAAAATAATGGAATCAACAACCCATAACAATTTTATAAATTTTACAGTAAAGGATTTTTCGTCGGGCATTTATCTGGTACAGATTTTACAGCCCGGCCAGGTTTCTGAAACACGTCAATTTTTAATTCAACACTAATGTATAATTACCTCATGTCTTTTTAATAATTACAACTATGAGAAATTTTTTATTCTCAATAATCAGTTTAATGTGTTTTACGCAATATGCATTGGCACAGCCTGCTTCTTTTAGTAATCCACTGGGTATAGGCAGAAACAAATGTGGCTCAGGCTCGGGTAATTTTATCGCCACCCAGGATTCCCTTTTTTATTTTAACTACACCTCTCCAAATTTAACCAATAGCATTACGCCAATTACAGCCTGCCAGCCTAAATTTAAAACCAATTATGCCCCTTTAAATACCTCCGGCTACTCCACCATTAAGCCTTTTAATATTTTTGCTGCCAGTATTTCTTTTAATCCGGCAGACCAAATGGTATATTATGTGTGGACAGATTATAATATTCCGGCACCTTATAAATCTTATATCTGGCGCTGGGATCCTGTTACATGTCCCATTTCTACAACACCGGGCTTAGATACGCTGAGAACTTTTAATACCGATATTGGGGGTATTACTTTTGATGCAAGCGGCATTGGTTGGCAATTGGAGTTTTCAGGCGAACCTGTTGGCGTGCCACATACGGCCACAATCCGGCCAATTAATTTTAATACAGGTTATATTGGTAACCGTGATACACTGGATTTAACAGCGGGTAAAAAAATCTATGACGTTGGTACAGGGGATATTACATTAACACCAAGTGGCCAGATGTATTTTGTATTTAATAATAAATTATTTACACCCGATTACGGCAGTTGGGTTGGTAACGGGCATATCAAGTGTACTTATATAGACACCATTAAAAAACCAACGGGGTCAACGGGCCTGCCCGGACTTGCATTTGGTAATGGAGATTTGATTGCCGCCTATTCGCCAGGCTGCCTGTACAAAAAAATTAATGGCGTTACGGGCGATACAAGTTTTATCAACTACAGTGGGTATGCATTAAATAAAGGCGTTGCGTCTTATGATTTAACGGCAATTAATTCAGGTATTGGGCCATCCAAAAAATTAATTTCAGTAACGGCAACGGGTACATCTGGTCAGTATGATGTGGTTTATGATGTGTATACCCGAAACTATGGAAATGTGCCATTAAAAAATGTTCAGGTAACAGACGATTTAAAATCGATAAATGGACTTGCTAATGTGTCTAATGTCACTGCTGTGTTCACCGGTAATCCGGCAGGGGTTACGCTAAACCCCGGATATAATGGTACGTCGGATATCAATTTATTAACCGGCACCGATTCGCTCAAGTGCTATCCTGTAGCCATTAATAATTTTACAATTCGCATTTCCTGCCGGTTATCAAATATATTAAGTGGCGTTGTTTATAATAACAGTGCGATAGCCACAGCGCTTGGTTTTAAAAATGTAGCGTTAAGAGATTCATCTACCAACGGCTCTAATCCGGATTTAAATCAAAATGATAAAACGGATGATTTTGGTGAAGGACAACCCACACCTTTTGTTATTGTCATTACGCCCGTATCTGCTCCCTGTGCAGTTATAGGTAATATTATGTATAACCAAACCTTTGGTACGGGCAGTACACTTGTGGGGGCTATCCCGCCATTACCTGCAGCGCCTCCATACCCGGCAATACCATCTGCCAGCAGTACTTATATTGGGGCATCTTTATCCCCTTTGGCAGTGAACAGATTTACGGTTACAGATACGGCCAGAAAAGGAGATATTGATAACTGGATCAGGTTGAGAGATCATACAGGTAATTTAAACGGCCGGATGTTATTGGTAAATGCTGATGCATCTGCCAGCATCATGTACCGTGATACTTTGCCGGTAGCCTGCCCGGGACAGCAATATTCTGTGGTAGCATGGGCCTCTTTTATTGGAAACGATGCATACAAAACAGTTTGTGATGGTTTAGGAGGTTTTAAATTTCCGAAATTATTAATTCAATTAAGAGACCTAGCTACTGGGTTAACAATAACACAATCAACTACAGTAAATATTATTGATTCTTCATGGCACCAATTTGGAATGAAATTTGTTTTGCCTCCGGGATATAGTAATATGATTTTGGAAATCATAAATGCAGGAGCAGGAGGTTGTGGTAATGATGTGGCTATTGATGATATTCAGTTTGGTAATTGCAGTGCTGATCCAACAGTAAATATCAATGGCCTTGTTGGAGGTTGTTTAGGCAGCTCTACTACATTTACTTCTACACTGAGTGATACAACAGCCATTCCAGGCGGAATAGTTTATCAATGGCAAATAGCCAATCTATTAGCCGGTCCTTATATCAATATAGCCGGTGCAACTTCTGCAAACTATACCATACCGGCTATTGCAGGTTCGGATACTGGTAAATACTACCGGGTAATTGTAGCCGCAACCGGTAATATGGGTATACCGTCTTGCCAGTATATATCGCCCGGCATTTTGTTAACAGGTAAAGCGCCTTCAAGTGCCGCAACAACTGCCACAAAGAGTAAAAATAATATTTGCCCTGGTATTTCTGTAAACCTGGGCATTACCGGTGGTAATTTGGGAGCCAATGCCAGTTGGAAATGGTATACCGGCACATGTGGAACTACACTGCTTGGTACCGGAACATCTATCACTGTTAGTCCAACTGTAACCACTACTTATTATGTAAGAGCAGAGGGCGATTGCAATACAACTGCCTGCCAGCAGGTAACGGTATTTATATCCTGCGATATTGATAAAGACAAAGACGGTATTCCTGATTTTGTTGAAAGCAATATGGCTGCTGCATTTTTGGATGTGCCTGCAAACGGTATCATTAATGCATACGATCCGCTCACGCCCGGTTTTGT
>CANKNL010000312.1 GCA_947483345.1 Chitinophagaceae bacterium
GGCAGCAAAAGATGGTATTACAGCCATTAAAATAAAGAGCAGCCGCATGTTATTGGCTTATGGTTTCCTGCGTAAGGTTTTTGAAGTATTTGAAAAACACCGCACCGCCATTGATATGATCACTACTTCTGAAGTAGCCGTTTCAGTTACCATTGATGATGATGTACACTTACCCGAAATACTGAAAGAACTGGAAGCATTTGGTACGGTGGAAATTGATACCAATCATACCATTGTATCTATTGTTGGTAACGAAATTGCCGAGACTAAAGATGTGATGAAAAAAATATTCGACGCCCTGGAGCCCATACCGGTGCGTATGGTTAGCTATGGTGGCAGCCGGCACAATGTGTCTTTATTAATAGCCAGGGCAGATAAGGAAGTGACATTAAAATTACTGAATAAGGGGTTGTTTAATTTATAAGGCAAAAGTAAAAATTAAAAAAGAGCTGCCCGTTTTGAGCAGCTCTTTTTATTTTTACTTTTTAATGTTGACTTCTTCAAATCCCAATTCCCAGTTTTTTATAAATAAAACTCATGAGCCAGGCAGGTCCAATCAGTAAAAACTGAATGTCTTTAAAAAAAGAGGGTTTTTTACCTTCAACATGGTGGCCATAGAACTGTCCGATCCAGGCCACTACAAAAATAATAATACATAAAAGCCAAAGCTCAATAAAATTGGCTTGTTCAACCCATTGGCATAAGCCTAAACAAAAAACAGCAAATAAAAATAATCCTATCCATAATGTTTTGGACAGTATGAAATAATAAATGATAACCAATGCCAAAATAAGCATGGCTACATTTAGCTGTATCCCTGCCATGGTAACAGGCAGTTTAATACTGTATAACAATCCTGTAATTGAAAAAAATATGGCAGGTACGCATATCCAGTGAATGGTTTTATTGGTATGGTCCTGGTGGCTTTCACCATATTCACTCAGCCATTGATGGATGGTTTTCATGCAGCTTAATTTTTGTGCATTAAAGTTAAATGAATCTGTTAACATTTCATTTGCAACAATATTAACGATCTCATCGTCTTATGCATGGTTTTTCATAGGATATTGGATAAAACGGCCCGGATTTCTATCCGGGCCTATTTTTTAAATAAAAAAAACTCCTCAAAAAATGGAGGAGTCGTTTAAAACAATTTAACAATTTATCAATTAGATGATCAACATGGCATCGCCATAACTGAAAAAGCGGTATTTATCTTTTATTGCTTTTTTATAAGCTTCCATCATCAGGTCATAACCGGCAAATGCACAGGCCATAATCATCAGACTGGTTTTTGGTAAATGAAAATTGGTAACCAATGAATCAGCAATATTAAAATTATAAGGCGGATGAATAAAATGATTGGTCCAGCCCTCAGAAGGTTTCAATAATTTTTGTGCTGTAAATGAAGATTCCATGGCCCGCATGGTGGTGGTACCAATTGAACAGATGCGGTTGCCATTTTGTTTCGCCTTATTTACGATGCTGCAGGCTATTTCTTCGATACGGTAATATTCGGCATCCATTTTATGTTTGCTCAAATCTTCCACTTCAATAGGGCGAAAAGTTCCCAGACCGGTATGCAAAGTGGTCTCTGCAAAACGAATACCCTTTATCTCAAGCCTTTTAATTAATTCCTGGCTAAAGTGCAAACCTGCAGTAGGTGCAGCTACAGCACCTTCATGCTTGGCATAAACCGTTTGGTAGCGCTCTTTATCTTCTTCATCAGGCTTACGCTTAATGTATTTGGGTAAAGGTGTTTCGCCCAAAATCTCCAGCATTCCCCTAAACTCGTCATCGGTGCCATCCCATAAAAAACGGATGGTGCGGCCACGGCTGGTAGTGTTGTCAATTACTTCGGCAACCAGTTCATCACTCTCGCCAAAATATAATTTATTACCCACACGAATTTTACGGGCAGGGTCCACTATCACATCCCAAAGCTTATTGGCTTTGTTCAATTCACGCAACAAAAAAACTTCAATTTTGGCACCTGTTTTTTCTTTACGGCCATACATACGTGCCGGAAAAACCTTGGTGTTGTTTACAACAAACACATCTTTGTCGTCAAAATAATCCAGTATCTCTTTAAAATGTTTGTTTTCAATCTGCCCGGTTTTGCGGTCAATAACCATCATACGGCTGTCTTCACGGCGTTTGGTAGGGTTTTGGGCAATAAGGTTCAGTGGCAGGTCGAATCTGAATTGAGATAATTTCATGTAACGGTTATATTTTAATGATGTTACATGCCTGTCTGTAAAAGTTTACAGTGATTGAGCCCTGTTTCCAGGACATTTATCATGTTACGGCATGATTTAAAGTGGGCAAAGGTAATAAATTACAAGCAGATTATAAGTTTTATTATGCAAGTAAATGTATAAAAATTAAGATATATTATCTGTTATGTGTTGTTTTTAGAATTTTATTATTGTGATTCAATATACTAATTGAATAAAATCCTTGCCCGGTATGGCGTTCACCAGATTTTTGGTGTATTCATTTTTAGGATGATGATAAACCTGTTGGGCAGTACCTTCTTCCACAATTTTTCCTTTGTACATAACCAAAATACGGTTGCTGATATAATGCACCACCGATAAATCGTGTGAGATAAAAATGGCCGTAAATCCAAATTCTTTTTTCAGGTCATTTATCAAATTAAGTACCTGTGCCTGCACACTCACATCCAGTGCAGATACACTTTCATCAAAAATTAAAAAAGAAGGATTTAGTGCCAAAGCCCTGGCAATGCAAATGCGCTGGCGCTGTCCTCCGCTAAACTGGTGTGGATACCGGTTGAAATGATTGATATCCAGGTTTACTTTTTCCAGCAACTCCATCACTTTATCCTTTCGTTGTTTGTTATTGGATAAAACAGCATGAACTTTTAAGGGCTCCAGTATAGCATCGCCAATAGTAAGGCGTGGATTTAAAGAACCATAAGGATCCTGAAAAACAATTTGCAGATCCTTTCGCATATGGCGTAAAACTTCCGCGTTGGTTTGTATCAAATCTTTTCCTTCCAGTAAAATTTTACCCGATGTTGGATTGATCAACTGTAAAATACTTCTGCCTAAAGTCGTTTTACCACAACCGCTTTCACCCACCAGGCCAACAATATCTCCCTGTTGTACAGTAAAACTTACATCATCTACTGCTTTAAAAAATTGAGTAGTTTTCCCAAATAAATTTTTATTTAAGGGGAAGTGAACATTGAGGTTTTTGATTTCCAGAATCGGAATTATTGTTTCTGGTTTGTCCACCGGGCCCTTTGAGTGGCTTGTAATTTGTTTGTCTTCTGTAGGGACTATTTCACTATTTTGACTTTTAACTTTTAACTTTTGACTTATCTCCTTCTCTAAAAAATCACTCACAACAGGCAATCGCATACCTTTTGTTTTTCCAGCCGGCCTGCAGGCCAGTAAAGCCTTTGTGTAAGGATGTTGTGGTGCCAGTAAAATGCTTTTA
>CANKNL010000313.1 GCA_947483345.1 Chitinophagaceae bacterium
TGTTAATGTCGGTTCTTAAACGGGTCAAGTGAATCTAAATCAATATTGATTAAGCTATTTGAAAGGGGGTCTTCTTTTTTCTCTTTAATTAAAATAGAAATACACAAAAGCAAATTTTTAATTACTGTGACAGTTGTGTATATAATAGCATATTGATGCTTAAAAGCTTCATCATTATAACTGTTTTTTGAGTATAAAAACAAAAAAAAGTTGCCAGAAAAATTAAAAATAAATGCGACTGATATCCAAAAAATGGCTTTTTGATAAATAGGTTCAACTACGGGCTCTTGCATTACTTCGAAAAAGTAGTAAATAATGAAAACTAGTAAAGTTATATATTCAATACTCAATGGTAAAAAAGGTAAGCCAGGAACCTTCTCGATTGAAAAATCATAAATACAGAAAATAGAAAATATAACACTACTTGATAATAAAATAATTTTTATTATCTTATTTCTTACATGTAAAGAGAACAAATAGGCGAGCAAAAAGTATTAAAGTACATTATAAATTCTAACTATTAAATAATAGTTATCTCTATTCTCATATACATATCTTAAAAGATACCCAATGATTATAAGTATCGCTATTACAAATGTATATAAAAAAAATACCTTTCTTTTTTTTGTCGTAATTCGGTTAAGAAAAATAACACAAAAAAGAAAAGGTAAAAGTTCTGAAGCGTAAGTTATATATCTAAGATTTTGTAAGATAATTAATAATTATTTTATCAAAAATAATCATTGATTCTCGAAATCAAAAATATAAATTTTTTGTTTAATTAAACAAAACACTCAACTAATAAATCGATAATGTCGTACACCATTGTAATTTGTTTTTAGGTTTCTAAGTAATAATGAATTGTAAACTTGCATTAAAAACTAAAATTTGGCAATGGCTATATTTTAGATTTAAAGCCTAAAAATGAACCAAACCAAATAGGGTAAAGCATTTTAAAGCAAACAAGCCTTCATGCATACGTAAAAATACGGGTAAATATACGATACATTTATAGTAAAATTACTAAGGAAAAATTGGTAGTTTTCCACAGTAAATATACTTATGTGGAAAACTATACATGCGAATTGGGGATTTATAAGACAGACTTTTGGGTAAAACCCGGTGATGGTTTAAAAGAGAAAATAAAAACGGGGCCCATTTTTGTGATTAAAACCTGCAGCCATTTTGTTATTTGATGGGGTTATTGGACTTAAAACGGGATTTTTTTAAAAAGTTGATTGACACGGGTAATACAAGCACAAGCTTGGTCTTCCTTTGGATAATTGGAAATTTCTTTTTTAATGGATATTTGGATAATTGGATATTCAGTTAACCCATGTCAATCAACTGATACAAAAGTAAAACAGGCCTGGTTCTTGCACAAGCGCAGTAATGCCCTTTATTGGGGCTGTAGTAAATACAGCATAAAACGTATAAATGCAAATGGCTAACGTAGTTTAACGTAAGTAATTATTCGTAAATTTACGTGGTTGATTTTTTTAAGTCATTGAAAATCAAATGGTTTAATAAATTTAGACATAAATGAATTGACCATATTGGTTGCATATAAAATGAAAATCTTAACTTCAATTGCTTTTATACTAAACCCCCATTATCAATTACTATGCAAGTCAATCAGATAATAAAAATTGCCATTGCTGATGATCATAAGATTTTCAGAGATGGTATTAAAATGGCATTGTCTGGTAAAGACAATCTTAAAATGTTGTGGGAAGCCGAAGACGGCAAGGATATGATGCATAAAATTGCCATTAAAAAACCAGAGGTACTGTTGATGGATATCCGAATGCCTGAAATGGATGGGATCAATGCCATTCAACTTATCAGGAAAGAATATGAGGACATTAAAATTATTGTGCTAACCATGTACGATGATCAGCAAATGATCAGCAAAATGATGGAGATGGGGGCCAATGCCTATTTAACCAAAACCACAGATCCCGAGGAAATTTATGAAGCCATTCTGACCTGCATGAACGATGATTTTTATTTTAACGACCTGGTTAATAAGGCAGTGATGGGTAAACTGATGCAGAAAAAAAATGTGCGCCAGCACTATGGCAGCAATATCCCCGTAAGCTTTAATGAAAAGGAGTTAAAAATACTGCAACTGCTTGCAGAAGATAAGACCACAGAAGAAATTTCAAAAATAATCTTTCTGAGTCCGCGTACCATTGAAACCATTCGCCAAAACATGAAAACCAAGGTAGATGCCAAAACGATAGGCGGGTTACTCATGTACGCGATGCGCAACAAGCTGATTGAATAAACCCGGGAGCAAATATTTCAGAAGCTGACGATCCCGTTTTTAACGGCATAGATCACCAGTCCTATACGGCTTTTAACTTCTAATTTGGTAAAAAGGGCATCCCGGTAACTGTCGATATGCCGGGGCGATAAACGCATGGCTTTAGCAATTTCCTTATAAGTCATTTCTGTACCAGCCAGTTTTAAAAATTCAATTTCAATATCATTCAAAATAGATTTCTCCAGATTGGATTGGTTCTGGTCATTTTTTTTAAAAAGTGAGGCCAGTTTTACTGTCACATGATTGGAATAAAAGTAATCGCCTCCGGCAACGGTAAGTAAAGCATTTTTTAATTCGGCAGGATGGATATCCTTTTTTAAAAACCCATGCACACCGGCCTGTAGCAACCTGATAAGTGCAATCTCGCTATCATACATGGTTAAGATAACGATTTTAATAGCGGGCCTGTTTTTAACCAGCCATTTTGCCGCTTCATAACCATCCATCTCGGGCATATTTAAATCCATGAGTACAATATCTGCCATATAGCCCGATTCAATAAAATCAATGACTTCTTTACCATTTCCGGCAACGGCTGTAACCGAAAATTCGTCAAATTTATTGATCAGGTTGGCCAGGGCATCCCTTAAAAGAATATGGTCATCTGCCAGAATAAGTTTATACGTCAGTTGTGTTGTCATAAAGCGGTATTTTTATTTTTACTTCTGTGCCGGAGTGTTCATTGCTGTAGATATTAAAAATGCCATTTAATAAGGCGGTTCGTTTTTTTATATTTTGTAAGCCCGTGCCAGCCGTTTTTTCAGTAAAATTAAAACCCCTGCCATTATCTTTTATTTCAACAGAAAGGTTAACGGCATTATAATGCAGGTGCATTTGTATGGCTGTTGCCGAGGCATGTTTTACAATATTGTTTAACACTTCCTGTACGATCCTGAAAAGTACTAACTCGGTATTATTGTTTAAATAAACCGGATTACCTGTAATAGAAAAACAGGTGTTGTATAAACCCGATTTTTTTAACTGATCTTCTTCGTATTCCAGAGCCTTAATAATGCCATTGTTTAAAATGATCTCACTGCTCATACTATGGCTCAGGTTACTCAGGTCTGTAATAACATGGCCAATAATATCCACCGTGTCTTGTATTTGCAGGCAGGCTTTATTTTTATTTTCAA
>CANKNL010000314.1 GCA_947483345.1 Chitinophagaceae bacterium
CCGATTTTTTAGAACAAGGAAATAGCTCTCGTCCAGATTTTTGTGGCTGGACAGGCATTGTGCCTATTGCTGTTTATAAAGAATTTATAAAAGTTTAACAACCTGCTACTTGATTATATGCTAGGATTTTTTAAAAATGATATGAAAAAATTATATTTAGTATTTATCCATCTTGTAGTTATGGGTGTAAGTGCTAAAGCTGATGTAGTACTGCCAACCATATTTTCCGATAACATGGTATTGCAGCGCCATGTTTTAATACCCGTATGGGGGCAGGCCGATGCAGGAGAGAAAATAGTCGTGAAATTTAATAAGCAAATAAAAACAATCAAAGCTGACCAGTTTGGAAAATGGATACTAAAGCTGGATGCCGAAATAGCAGGTGGCCCATACGAATTATCCATCACGGGCAAAAATAGTATACTGATTAAAAATGTACTGGTTGGCGAAGTGTGGCTTTGCAGCGGCCAATCCAATATGGAATGGACAGTAGCTCAATCGAATAATGCAAAAAAGGAAATGGCATCGGCAAACTATCCGCAGATACGCCATATTAAGATTCCGCATGCAATTAGCTCAATGCCCCAAACTGATGGGTTAACGGGTGATTGGAAAGTTTGTGATTCAACAACAGTTGCCGATTTTTCGGGAGTAGCTTATTTTTTCGCAAAACATATTTATGACAGTCTTAAGATACCCATTGGTTTAATCAACGACAGTTGGGGAGGTACCAATGTAGAAACCTGGATAAGCCGCGAAAGCTTTGAAAACAGTGACGAATTTAAAGACATGATCGCCGGTATGCCCAAATTAAATTTGGATTCGCTTTCTAAAATAAAAGTGCGGGCCAGCGAATTGCGCATTGAGGCTTTACAGGGTTCAAAATTCAGAAACATGCCTACGGAGCTGTTTAAAGAACCCTCATTTGATGATTCAAATTGGCCTGAATTACAAGCTCCTCAATTATGGGAGCAGCAAAGTATTGGTGAGCTGGATGGCGCCGTTTGGCTGAGAAAAACCATTCAATTAGCTGCGCTTGATTTTAATCATGAAGCTTTAGTGGAATTGGCCAAAATTGATGATGATGACATAACCTATGTGAATGGTATACAAGTAGGCAGCACAAACCGTTGGGATGCAAAAAGAAAATATACCATACCGGCGGGGCTGTTAAGGGCCGGAAAAAACGTTATTGCAGTTAGGGTGATGGATAATGGCGGCGGTGGCGGTATTTATGGTGAACCGTCAGACTTGAAATTGCGTGTAGGCGAAACTGTTATCAGTTTAAGTGGCAATTGGAAATTCCAGGTAGAGTCGATTAAAAAAACCACTAACGAAAATTCTTTGCCGTCACTTTGTTATAATGCCATGATCAATCCATTGGTTCCATTTGCTTTTCAGGGTGTATTGTGGTACCAGGGCGAATCCAATGCCGGCAGGTCATACCAATACCGGAAAGCATTTCCCTTATTGATTAATGATTGGCGACAAACATTTAAAAACCCAGGCATGCCTTTTTATTTTGTGCAACTGGCAACTTTTAATACATCCGGAAACAGCAATGAAGGCTGTGGCTGGGCAGAGCTAAGAGAAGCGCAAACCATGACCTTGTCCCTGCCTAATACCGGTATGTGTGTAACAACTGATATCGGTATGCCCTGGGATATCCATCCCACTAACAAACAGGATGTTGGTAAACGGTTGGCTGCTATTGCATTTAATCATATTTACAATAAAAAAATGATATGCAGTGGTCCTACTTATAAATCAATGGACATTAAGAATCATTCAATAACCCTTTCGTTTAACCATATCGGAACAGGATTATTTACACCCGATACTTATGGGTATATCAAAGGTTTTGAAATAGCTGGACCGGATAGCGTATTTTATGTTGCTAAAGCTTTTCTAAAAGGGAATACCGTTGTACTGTTTACCGATAGTGTAGTAAATCCAATAGCCGTTCATTTTGGATGGGTTGGTAATGCGAGCGATTGTAACTTGTTTAATAAAGCTGGTTTTCCTGCTGTGCCCTTTAGAACAGATGAATGGAAAACAGTAACAAAAGAGGAAAAATATAAAATTGAAAAATTAAAATTGTAATCATGAAAAGTCTTTTTTTAATTGCACTGCTGTTTTTTTCCTTAACCCTTCATGCCCAGAAGTTTGAAGGTCTTGCTAAAACACCGCCCATGGGTTGGAACAGCTGGAATAAATTTGCCTGCAACGTAGATGAAAAATTGATACGGGAAACAGCCGATGCAATGGCTTTAGGTGGCCTGAAAGAGGCGGGTTATGAGTACATTGTAATTGATGATTGCTGGCAGGTTTCCCGTGATGAAAATGGAAATATTGTGCCAGACCCGGATCGTTTTCCTTCTGGTATGAAAGCCCTCGCCGATTATATTCACTCCAAAGGTTTAAAGTTTGGTTTGTATTCATGCGCTGGTAGCAAAACCTGCGAAGGCAGGCCTGGTGGGCGCGGACATGAATACCAGGACGCCAGAGCCTATGCCGCATGGGGTATAGATTACCTGAAATATGATTTTTGTAATACCGATGCCCAAAAGGCTGAAGGCGCATACAAAATCATGCGCGATGCATTATTCGCTTCTAAGCGTCCTATTGTTTTTAGCATTTGCGAATGGGGCACTACCGAACCCTGGACCTGGGCTAAAAATGTAGGGCATCTTTGGAGAACCACCAGCGATATTATGAATTGCTGGGACTGCAAAGTAAATTGGGGCGGCATGGGCTGGACATTGATCATGGATAAAAATGAACCACTCGGAAAATATGCGGGACCCGGTGGCTGGAATGATCCTGATATGCTCCAGGTAGGTAACGGCGTTTTAACCGATATAGAATCCCGTTCACATTTTACCATGTGGGCCATGATGGCAGCACCGCTTATTTTAGGTAATGACCTACGATCTATGACACCTGCCGTTAAAGCCATATTAACTAACAAAGAAATTATTGCTTTAAATCAGGATACATTGGGTAAGCAGGGTTACAGGTGGTGGACCCTTGATAGTCATATTGAACTTTGGATTAAAACGCTTTCAAATAATGAAATTGCTTTGTGTTTTTTTAATCGAAGTGAGGAAGTTAAAAATATTGATATCGACTGGAAAAAATATTTTGGTAAACTTGATGGCAAGTCATATGGTGTTACAGACAAGACGACTATCCGTGATTTATGGCTTAAAAAAAATATAGGAACAACAGCGGAAAATCTAAAAGCCACCATTCTGCCGCATGATGTGTTGACTGTTAGGTTGAGTAAGTAATTAATAGTTTTTAAATTATTAAAATGAAAAAAATATTGATTACCAGTGCATTTATTTTGGTAACGGCAATGGCTGGTACTTTTGCACAAGAAGTAGAAGTAAACAATAAAATAAATTACGAAATTTATACACCGGCACCAAAGCCGAGCCCA
>CANKNL010000315.1 GCA_947483345.1 Chitinophagaceae bacterium
ATAAATACTGAGCGGTGTTTTAAATAAATTTTAATCTCACTTTTTCATTTGCAGCAGAAAAGGTACATATTTTTTTTGCCTTCGAGTTGCTGCAGTTATATCTACAAAAATATGGCTAAACACATTACCCGCATAGTAAAACCGGTTCACAATAAAATTCAAGTCATTACCCAATACCGCAAATTGTAAAAACGCGTTGCCGCCGCGGCCTTATAGTTTTAAAATTTGGTTTATCTCAGCGGTATTAAATCCCTTTTCTATAACCTGCTGGTATGGCTTACTCTTTTTATTGATCACCGGATTGGTATGATTAAAATGAATAAAATAGATTTTATTTTTTTCTGTTGTAGGCAGATCTTTAAACTTGTTCATGGACTCCATAATAAAAGGATGGGGGATGGTTGACATATCCCGGCCCACCGGATCCTGCGGATTATTAATTTCTGCAGCATCAAAAAAAGTGCCGTCAATAAAGGCATAATCTACTTTTGCAATGGCCTCTATAATAGGGGTTTCCCATTTTTCCCATTTGTCAATATCGGGAATAAATAAGGCTTTTTTGGTTGGCCCCATGATGATATAACCAACGGTTTCAGAAAATTCATCACGATGAGGAACAGTGAATGGAATGATTTTTAATTTCGTTGTGAGCTGTATACTTTTTTGATCGGTCATTTGCTGAACAGCTATATTTTTATTTTTTACCAACTGGCTCCAGGGCCCGTTTTGCTCCAGGAAGGTTTTCATCCGCGGCATGGCATATACCGGTATACTATCTGCATTCATAGCTTCCTTGCCCAGATACATCAAGCCTGTATAGTGCCCGATATGAGCATGTGTAAGTAAAATGCCATCGGGGGTTTCTTTGTTATCGAAGACCGACAACCACTTTAAAGATTTTGCCTGTTGTGAAAAATCAGGTGTGGCTTCAATGATGAAATTTTTGTGATTAACGGCATCTATGAGCCCAAGTGAAACAACCCTTCTGGTTTTATCCGGTTGTATAAAAAGGTCTTTGCAGCAATCTTTTTTACAACCAATTTGTGGCGATCCCGCATCCTGGAAAGTACCCAATACCACGATGGATGTTTCGGTTAAGGGGGTAAACAGATCCGGTTGTAGTACAGCACTGGTTTGATGGTTATTAGACGCCTGACAACCATACAGCACCATAGAAATTAGGAGGGGCTTCAATATTTTTAATTGATCCTGCATTTAATAAATAAAATTAAAATGAGCGGGCAGTATGTTGATTATCATCTCATGGCCTTCCAGGTATTCGCCATCCAGATGCGCCTGAATAAGCTGATCACTTTGTATGGTTATTTTTTGTGTATGGTAATAATCAATAAAGGGAAGTGTAAGGTGTTTCCCTTTTTCTATAACAGGCAGGTACCGCAGTCTTTTTAATGGCGAAAGCGGGGTAACTAAATTAGTGTCAAATAAGCCATCATCCGGCCTGGCGATAGGGGCCACATAAAAACCGCCACCATAGCGGGTTCCGTTGGCTATGCTGATCATCAGGAATGGCCCTTCAACTCTTTTTTCTGCTGATATAATGGTATAGCGTTTTTCTTTATAAAAGAAAATATGTTTTAAAATAGCGATCATGAAAAACGTTTTGCCTCCAAATTTATTAACGCCCCTTAAACTTTTTGCCACCGCCCCTTCAAAGCCAATGCCCACACCGTTTAAAAAATACCGGTCGTTGCATGTACCGGCATCAATGGGTTTTGGAACCGATTGCAGTATATGGTTAATCTGTTCATCAACCGTTGTTTTACCGTACAGCAGGGCATAAAAATCATTGCCCGTGCCACCATTAAAAATGCAAAGCGGCTTTTTAATATCGTGATACTGATTAACAAAATAATTGACGGTGCCATCACCACCGGCGATCCAAACCTGGTCAAATTGATAAAGCCGGTCATCCCATTCTTTTTCTGTAAAGATCTGCGACGTAATTTTTTTAACGGTTAAAATAGCCTGTATTTTTTTTGCCAACTTAACAGCTTTTCCACTGCCGGCAAGTGTATTTGTTGCAATAGCAATCTGCATAAAATCAGTTTAGACCTTTACAATATAAGTAACTTATTACCATTTACCGGGCCATGGCAACTTTAATTTATTTTTGAAAATTAGGTAATTTAAAAAAGGCAGGCAGACTTGTAAAAAAGAATCACCTGTTTTTTATGTGGCCAAGTTTAAAACTATTTTTACCCCGGCTGATGGCGGGCTGCTCATTTTTTAAATAATAGTCTGATAATGGCACATTGTTTTTTAACTGCTAAAAAAAACAACTAACTTTCAGAAAATAAATTCTATGCAAAAAAAATACCTCCATTATATATTGCTTTTGGCTTTTGTGTTAATGATAAATGTAAGCTGCAATGATCAAAAGAAAAAGGAGATCCCTGCTGATGTGAGCTTCGATGCTGACTGGAGTGCTCAAAGCAATATTTATGAAGTGAATCTTCGCCAGTTTTCAAACGCGGGCACCATCATGGCATTTGAAACGGCCCTGCCAAGATTAAAAGATATGGGGGTGGAGATATTGTGGTTCATGCCCATAACACCCATCGGTAAAGAAGGCCGAAAAATGACTGAGAAAGATCTGGGTAGTTACTATGCCGTTAAAGATTATAAGGGTTTTAATCCTGAGTATGGAACCATGGAAGATTGGAAAGCTTTTGTGAAACATGCCCACGAAATGGGTTTTAAAGTCATTACCGATTGGGTGGCCAATCATTCGGCTCCTGATAATCACTGGATGAAAGCGCATCCCGATTTTTATGCAAAAGATTCTTTGGGAAAATTTATTGCACCTTATGACTGGACCGATGTGCGTAAATTAAATTATGCTAACCGCGAAATGCGCGACAGCATGATTGATGCCATGAAATTCTGGCTAACAGAAACCGGCACAGACGGTTTCAGATGCGATATCGCAGAAGAAGTTCCAGTTGATTTTTGGAAAGCATGTATTGACAGCCTGCGAAAAATAAAAGATGTATTTATGCTGGCCGAAGGAGAAAATCCGGCACTTCATGAAGCCGGTTTTAATGAAACGTATTGCTTTACTGTGATGCACAGTATGAAGGATTTATATATGGGCAAGACAACGATAAAACAGTTTGACTCTTTATTGAATGCCAACATAAGCCGGTTCCCGAAAAATGCATACCGTTTGTTTTTTACTTCCAATCATGATGAAAACAGCTGGAACGGTACCGAGTTTGAAAAATACGGGGATGCCTTTAAGACCTTCGCTGTGTTTTCTCAAACCATGTACCAGAGTGTACCGTTGATTTATAATGGCCAGGAAGTGATGAATAAAAAACGCCTTAAATTTTTTGTAAAAGATACCATTCCCTGGAATGGCGAAAAGGA
>CANKNL010000316.1 GCA_947483345.1 Chitinophagaceae bacterium
AAGCGATAATTTTTTGTACATGGAAAATATTTAAATAACAGGAATGTTTTTTAAATATAAGCAGAGTTTTTGAAAGATTTAGTCTATAGCTTTTTAGCCATCTGCCGCTCCGGTTACAATTCGGATTTTACGGCCGTTATGTTGTTATGGCTAGCCATGAGTTTAGCGAAAGACATGTTGTTGTACAGTACATTAATCTGTACCGGCCTTATCCCCCACAAACCATTGCTCCTTATTTTTAAACAGCACATTAAAGGTGGTAAGAGAGCCATAGCAACGTGTGATGTATTGTTGAATATTCACTTTGTCCTCATCACTCAGTTTTTTATGACTGTTAATGTTTTGTTCCAGCACACGCAGGCGGTCACGCAACATCACTATTTTATGAAAAAAATCAGTGATGGGAATTTCTTTTGGCTTCAGGGTTTTATCTGCAGTTTGTAAAAGCATCGTTCCGCCATGCCATTTATCACCCAGCGGAACAATTTCATTCACATCACTCCATTGGCGTAAAATTTTTAATAACGATCGTTCCACTTCCGAAACAGTCTCCACTTCTACAGTTACCTGTTCTGCTATGATCTCATCTAAATGCGAATCAGTTTTATCAATTTCTTTTATGCCGTGATGAATAAATGAGATCAGATAAGTGGCATATTTAATACCCACAATTACACCCGGCCCAAACTGGGTGTGTTGTAAGCGGGTACCGATGCCAAGCACTAATTGATTTTCTTCCATAAATTAATTTTCTTTTTTTGCCTTTGCGCCTTCCTGCTCTAATAATTTAATTTTAAAAGCGTAAGACGAATTTAAAATATATTTATTAAAGGTAACCTCATCAGCCATACTGGCAAATTCGTAAGTTGGTAAATAGAATACCATAAAAGAATCGAGTTCGGAGCCCTTTAATTGTGTAATTCTCCGCACAAAATTTTTATTGAAACGATAACTTACAAATTGTTCCTGTTCCTGCAGTTCCAGTCTGGCCTGAAAAGCTTTCAGGCGTTTATTTCTTTTAAACCGGAACATGTTGATGATCTCATTAACATCAGCACCTACCATGCCTCCGGGCGAAATACTGGAGCGTATTGTTGGCTTTTTATAATTATATACATCTCCATAAACCTGCCTGTTCTCTATGGAATCCTGCCGGTACGACCGGGCAAATACCACCACTTCTTTTAATGTGCTGTAACCGCCTTTTACATGTACCATCAAGGCAATATCAAACCTGGTAAGGTCTGGTATGTCTTTTACAACAAATTTTTGCGTGGGTTTATTTTGGTAGATAAAGCAGAGGGAGTCTTTTTGGGTAACGGGTATTTTGTAATTACCCATCGAATCGGTGTACGTATATTTTCCGCCGGTACTTTGCACTCTAACAAATTCAACATAGTTTTTTTTTGAAGAATCAAACACGGTACCGGTAACCGTTAACTGTGCGTATAGCCGACCCGCCAGGCAAATAAAAAGGGATAAGAAAAAAGATATTTTTAAAAATAATGGCAACAGGCTAAAAATTAGTAAGGATAAAAGTACAGTAACAATTCAACACCCTATTTGCGACCATGTTATTTTAACGGCGATTTTGCTTTTAATGCTGTTTGTGAAGGGGAATGGCCTCTTTTAAATCTAAAATTCGGCTTGCCTGTCAACATCCATTCTGTAAAATCCCGGCAATAACTTTTGGATAGTGTGCATGTTCCAGCAGATGAATTTTTTGAGCCAGGGTTTCGGCTGTGTCCCGAAAATCAACCGGGCATTTGGCCTGAAAAATAAGGGCACCATGATCATATAATTCATCTACATAATGAATACTTATTCCACTTTCAGTTTCTTTGGCCGCAATTACTGCCTCATGAACCTTATGGCCATACATACCCAAGCCCCCGAATTTTGGCAGTAATGCCGGGTGTATATTGATGATCTTTTTAGGAAAAGCCTGTATCAGCGGTTCGGGTATTTTCCATAAAAAACCTGCCAGCACAATAAATTCGATCTTGTGTTTTTGTAATTCAGCTACATAACTATCGCCATTAAAAAAACGGTCCTTATCTATGAGCAGAGTGGGAATACCTGCATTATCAGCAATTTTCAATACACCCGCACCCGGCTTATTACACACAATTAAAGCAACGGTATATTTTTTCAGAGCAGTCCCTTCCTCTGTTTTTTTCTCGTTGTGTAAAAAGCCGGGGCATGTTTGTATGATCTTCTCTGCATTGGATCCGGCCCCGCTTGCAAAAATGGCTATCTGCGTTACTTGATCATTATTGTTTTTTTTTTCTCCCAGATCAGCGCCTTTAACAGCTGCTAAGGGGCTGATCCGCCGCCGGATCTTTAAAATATATTTTTTAAAAAAAGCAAACTGTCCCAGTGGCAGACTTATCAATAATACACAAACTGGCCAAAGAAGGGTTATTAATAATAGGTAAAGCACAATCCACAGGGCTTCATTTTCTAAACCCGTTAGCAATAGAATTTTGCGCCCTGTATAACCACAAAGGCTTCCGCCCAATGCAAATGTGGCAATAATAAGGACCAGGTTGATGCTGTTTACCTTCCAGCGGGCCTTAAGTTTTTTTAACATTCGGCAAAAGTGGACTAAAATTTTGTGATTTTTTGCGCAGATCAGAAAAATTTTGAAAACAGGCAGAGTTTACAAATGCATGACAATTACTATATACTAATTGGATTAATCAGCTGAAAGCCACGCTGGATATGAAAAAAAAAAAATCTGAGATGTTGATATATTGTCAATATCCTACCTTATTTTTGCAACCGAATCAGGATATTTTTCCACTTTAGCCCCGATATAACTGTATGAGTCGTTGTAGAAAAATTTTTAACAAAATATTTACGAGTATTTTTTTAGTTATTTTATTGTCAATAAATGTACAATCTTTTGCTGCCGATGGTGAAGCCTTATTTAAAGCCAACTGTGCCAGCTGTCATAAAATTGACAAAGATTTTACCGGTCCGGCATTAAAAGGATGGAAAGATAGGGTTCCGGCTGATGGCTGGCTTTATAAATGGATTGCTAATCCGGCTGATCAAACAGATGCTTATGCTACGGCATTAAAAGCTAAATGGAAGCCCACCGTAATGACCAATTTTCCTCAATTGAAAAAAGAGGATATTGATGGCATTATGAAATATGTTGATGATTGGGCTCCACCAGTAGCGCCTACTGGACCATCCAACCAGCCTGATGCCTCAAATGATTCACTGCTTTTTGGTATTTTAACCCTTGTTTTAGCCATTATCGCCTTCATCTTATTACAAGTTAATAGTAATCTTCGCAAATTATCAGATGATAAAGAAGGCGTTTTACGCCCCGAGCCGGTTCCGGTTTATAAAAACAAAACGTATTTAAT
>CANKNL010000317.1 GCA_947483345.1 Chitinophagaceae bacterium
AATACAGGCGCATTATCAGTTGCAGATACAATGGCTACCCTTACAAAATTTTCGGCGGATATGATTGCTTTAGCTATCCTTAATTGTACAAAAGGTAAAGACAAATTACCCATTTTTGTAAGTGGAGGCGGCATGCACAATCCTTTGCTGATGCAGCATATACAGGAGCTAATACCGCATTGTCATTTTCACAGTACCTTAGAAAAAGGGATCGATCCCGATGCAAAGGAAGCGATATTATTTGCCCTGCTGGCTAATGAATGTGTAAGTGGAGATGCGGCAACTTTTATAAAAGCATGTAGTGGCATTCTGCCAGTTGCCATGGGAAAAATCAGTTTCCCTGCTTAATTATTTTCGATATAGTTTTTTAAACTATTCAAAGCATCTTCATAACCCTGACCTGAAATTTTTTCAATAAAAATGCCATAAAATTTTTCCCAGGGATACCATTTTAACTTGATCAAAATATGCCATTCTACCTGCACCTGGTTGCTGTCGGATAAAGGTAAAACCCGGATCGTATTCAATACCTCATTTTCGCCTTCACGTGATAATGTGGCGGTAAGCTCATTGTTTTTTTTGCCTGTAATTTGTAACGTATTTTTTTTGTCTTTAGAATCCCATTGGCATAAATTGCTTTTACCTTCTGCATCGGTATCAAACTTCATGAGGACGCTGTCTTTATTAAAAACCGGTTGCCAGTGTTTCCAGTTTTGAAGATTGCTGATTTCGCCAAAAACGCGATCAGCCTTGGCATTGATCATTACCCCTCTGGTTACCGATACTTTTGAAGGTATGAATAAGGAAAAGATCGTTATAAAAACAAATAACCCAATCAGTACAATAATAAACCCTTTAACTAAACGCATCATTAATTTTTTATTCCCATTTAAAAACTTTGACTGCCACAATATAAACAATAATGCCCCAGACTAATAAAATACCTAATTCTGTTCGTACATCCCATAAATTTTGTCCTTCAAAGGCAACAGCCCGCATAGCCGTATTTAAATGGGTTAGCGGCAATGCTTTTGAAATTGGTTGTAACCATTTAGGAAAGGCTTCAACAGAAAAAAATGTGCCCCCCAATAAAAACTGTGGTAAGGTTATCAGGTTTGCAAAAGGTGGTATGGTACTGTCGCTTTTTGCCAAACCACTTACAATAAAGCCCAATCCCATAAAAATAATCAACCCAACAAAACTTAAAAACAGCATGTCCAATAATGTGCGAAATCCATTGACCAGAGTAAATCCAAATATAAAATAGCCGGCTAAAATAATGACTATTGCAGTGAGCATTTGAAATAGTACCCGCGATAAACCTTCGCCTAAAATAATATATGTTCTGCTGATAGGTGTGGCAAAAAAGCGTTTTAAAACCAAGGTATTCCGCAAATTAAAAAACATAAAAGCCACACCAAAAACGCCGGAGCTTAAAAGGGAAAATCCCAACTGGCCAGGTAAAATAAAATCAATGGTTTTGTATTCTCTTACCACTTCCCTGTCAATGGGATGCCTTTTATCGACTACTACATAAGCTGGCCTGTTGGCAAATTTGGTATTATTTATTTGATCACTGATGGCATTTAATATCGGTAATACCTGTGGCCATTTATCATCACTGGCACTGGTACTTTTAATTGCATACTGCCATGCGGCGTTCTGATCTGTTGATTTTGTAATGATTAGGATCCCTGCAATTTTTCCCTTAATTAAACTTGAGCGCAATGCCTGGTCTGTTTCAAAGTGTACAATTTTTATCCGGCTGCTGGCCTTTATTGAATCATAGAATACATTAGCCGTATCACTGTATTTATCGATGGCTATTTTATATACCGGCACACCACCGCCATCGCCAATAAAGCCAAATACCAAAATAAAAATAAAGGGAAAAACAAAGCTAAATACAACGGCTGATGGACTTCTGAAGATCGCTCTTAAACTTGCTTTTGTAATCGCCAACATGGCTTTAACCTGACTGTATTTTTGCATACCCCGCTACAATTGAAGTGTAAAGCTATTGGTAAAAAAGGATTCAAAAAAATTTGTCATTCCCGACAGATGTCGTATATTTGGGTGACAAATGTCGGTATCATGAAAAAGAAAGAAAAAAACATTCCTTACGGGTCAACCCCTTTAGCTTCTAAAGTTAAGGACCCTGCCGCGGTTTACCGCAGTATAAAAGTGTTGCCTTTGGTTAAGGATTTTAATTATGCCGAATTCAAAAAAATTGCTGATAAAGCACACTTTACACAATCAGAATGGGCGGCCCTTTTACATGTTAGCGAACGTACCTTACAACGCTATGCAAAAAATAATGCCGTGTTTGCACCGATCAATGCGGAACGAGCTTTACAAATAGCACATCTTATTACAGAGGGCAAACGAACTTTTGGAAAATCGGAGATGTTTTATCAATGGATAAAAAGCAACCCCTATATGCTGGAGGGCACACTTTCATTTGACTCTTTAACTACCGCTTATGGTATACAAATGATATTAACACAATTAACCAGAATTCAACACGGCATACTTGCATGATTATTTACAGGCTTTGTAATGAATTATATAAAGATGATTTGTCTGGTACCGGTGCAAAATTAACCGGCGGCAGATGGAATACCATTGGCATTCCTGTTTTATACACTACCCAAAATATATCTTTAGCCGTTTTGGAAATACTGGTTAACACCAACACTAACTTAATTCCGCTTTCCTATTACCTGTTTAAGATAGACATTCCGGATGCCTTACACCCTTTGATCATTTCAAAAGAAAAATTAAAGAAAAACTGGAAAGATGATATTGACTATACCAAATGGATGGGTACAGAATTTTGCAAAGCCGGCAAAGGCTTATTTTTACAAGTGCCTTCTGCCGTTGTGGATGAAGAGTGTAATTTTATTTTCAACACGCAACATAAAGATTTCAAAAAACTTAAAGTGGCTTATTCTAAAAAATTCCATTTCGATAAAAGACTTTACTTAAAGAATGAATAAAACTTACCTCCTCCTTGGCAGTAACCTGGGCAACAGCTTTGTTCAATTATCAAAAGCCCTGGTACATATTGAAAAACAAATTGGCCGTATTAACCGCCGGTCGGGCTTATATACTACAGCCGCCTGGGGTAATACCAAGCAGCCCCATTTTTTAAACCAGGTGATTATTGTGGAAACCACTTTAACGGCCTTAGAAACCATGCAGGCTATCTTACAAATCGAAAAAAAAATGGGCCGGGTAAGAACCCTTAAAAATGCACCCCGTATCATAGACATTGATATATTATTTTTCAACAAAGACATCATTGATCTGGAGCAGTTAACCATTCCGCATCCACAAATACAAAACAGGCGCTTTGTATTGGTA
>CANKNL010000318.1 GCA_947483345.1 Chitinophagaceae bacterium
AAATACGGGGATGCCTTTAAGACCTTCGCTGTGTTTTCTCAAACCATGTACCAGAGTGTACCGTTGATTTATAATGGCCAGGAAGTGATGAATAAAAAACGCCTTAAATTTTTTGTAAAAGATACCATTCCCTGGAATGGCGAAAAGGAGATGATTACTTTTTATAAAACCTTGCTTGGTTTGCGCAAATCCAATATGGCTTTGGCGGCGAACGCTTCTTATAAAAGATTAGTAAGTTCTGCAGACCATTCCATTTTTGCTTACCTGCGAGCCCGGGAAGGGCACCAGGTTGCAGTTATTTTAAATTTATCAAAGCAGGTACAAAAATTTGTAATAAAGGATGCTGCCATTAGCGGAAATCCGCTCAATGTTTTTATGGGAGTAAAAGAACAAATTAATGAGTCACATGAATTTAATATTGAGCCCTGGGGTTATATTGTTTATGATTATCAATAATATTTATTTTGAATCTGTATAGCCATTGGCAGAATAATTTTTGCCGGGTTATAATTTATTGTATTTTTAGCGAAGTGTATTTTTTACACAATTGCTTCATCTCCTAAAACGATTGCTATGTCTGAAATTGAAAATGCTGCAGCCCATGTTCAGTTAAATGAAAATAAGCCAAGACTTTCTGTAAAGCAGATATTAAATATGAGTGTTGGTTTTTTTGGAATTCAATTTGGGTTTGCTTTGCAAAATGCCAATGTTTCCAGGATATTTGAAACACTGGGTGCCGAGATCGATAAAATCGGATTTCTCTGGATTGCCGCACCCATTACAGGTTTACTGGTACAACCGGTAATTGGTTATTTAAGCGACAGAACATGGCATCCGAGATGGGGCAGAAGACGTCCTTTTTTCTTTATAGGTGCTCTATTTTCTGCAATAGCCTTGTTTTTAATGCCTCAATCGAGTGTATTGTGGATGGCTGCAACTTTGTTGTGGGTATTGGATGCTTCTATTAATATTTCAATGGAACCTTTCCGTGCATTTGTAGGCGATAAACTTCCTTCTTCACAAAGAACTGCAGGTTTTGCCGCTCAAACATTTTTTATTGGTTTGGGTGCTGTCATTGCATCGCTGTTGCCCTATATTTTTACTAATTATTTCAATATCAGCAATACTGCAGCCCCGGGTGTGATCAGCGATTCAGTTAAATATTCTTTTTACATTGGTGCCGTGGTCTTTTTGGTCTCAGTTTTATGGACTGTTTTCACCACCAAAGAATTTCCACCCGAAAATATCGAAACATGGGAACAGGAAAAATTAAAAACCAAGGGGCTTTTAAACGGCTTTAAAGAAATTACTACAGGTATTTTTAAAATGCCCAAAACAATGATGCAACTGGCAGTTGTACAATTTTTTACATGGATTGCTTTTTTTGCCATGTGGATCTATACCACTTCCGGGGTAGCTTTAAATGCTTTCGGTACCACCGACAAGGATTCAAAGACATTCCAGGATGCCGGTGATTGGGTTGGGGTTATGTTTATGGTATATAATGGTATTTCTGCTATAGCCGCATTTTTATTACCCATGTTGGCAAAAAGAATTGGTAGAAAATATACACACATGTTTTGTCTTGTAATTGGAGGAATTGGATTGGTTTCAATGCTTTTTATCAAAACGCCAAACATGTTGTTGTTACCTATGATAGGTGTAGGATTGGCATGGTCATCAACATTAACCATGCCTTATGCCATACTCTCCGGGGCATTGCCTTCAAATAAAATGGGCTTTTATATGGGAGTTTTTAATTTCTTTATAGTTATTCCCCAAATACTGGCTGCTGCTATTTTAGGTTTTTTTGTGAAAAACATTTTTAACGGCGAAAGTATTTATGCATTGGTGATTGGAGGTGTTTCCATGATCATCGGTGGCCTGATGAATATTATAGTTATGGATAAAACAGATGAAAAAATAAAACATTAAATACCGTTATGAAAAAATATATTGTAGTCATTTTCTTGATTCAGTTGTCAATTGCCGGTTTTGCACAAACAGAAAAATATACCTGTTATCCAACCAACTGGTGGACCGGTATGGTATGGAATAAAGTGCAGGTGATGATTCATGGTGATGCCATTGCAAATGGGGCCGGCGGATTCAGTATCAACTATCCGGGTGTAAAACTGCAAAAAGTAAATAAGGTAGAAAATGTAAATTATGTTTTTCTCGACCTGATTATTTTTTCATCAGCAAAACCGGGAACAGTAAAAATAAAAGTAAACAAAGCAGCTTCGTCTTTTGATATTCCTTTTGAAATAAAAGCCCGGCGAACCGGCAATGGATCCTCATTTGCACAGGGGGTTACTTCTAAAGATTTTATGTACCTCATCATGCCTGATCGGTTTAGCAATGGCGATGAAAGCAATGACCGAGTTACCGGTATGAGGGATCAAACGTTAAACAGAGATACTGTTTTTAATCGCCATGGCGGCGATTTAAAGGGTATTGAAAATAAATTGGATTACCTGCAGTCGCTTGGTGTTACAGCATTGTGGCTAAATCCGGTAATTGAAAATGATATGGATAACCGTACCGAACATGGCTATGCTTTTACCAATCATTATCAAGTGGATCCGAGAATTGGGGGTAATAAAGCCTATTACAAATTGATTGAGGCAGCACATCAAAAAGGACTTAAAATTATTCAGGATGCAGTTTACAATCATGTAGGCATTCATCATTTTACAGTAGCTGATGCGCCCATGAAAGACTGGCTGCACCAATGGCCTGCGTATACCAATACCAGTTTTAAAGACCAGACACTCTTTGATCCGTATGCTGCAAAAACAGATATAGCGATCATGGCCGACGGTTGGTTTACAAAACAAATGCCTGATCTAAATCAAAGCAATCCTTTTGTAGCCAATTTTTTAATTCAGCATGCCTTATGGACAGTAGAAGAATTTGGTATTGATGGCTGGCGCATTGATACTTATGCGTATAACGACCTGCAATTTATGAACCGCTGTAATCAAGCATTGGAAAACGACTTTCCAAAACTGACCATGTTTGGCGAAACCTGGGTACATGGTGTACCTAACCAAAGTTATTTTGTACAAAATAATTACCATATCCCTTTTAAAAGTAACCTGCAGGCGGCCACCGATTTTCAAACTTTGTGGGGCATTATGGATGCCCTGACAAAAGATTTTGGATGGACAGATGGGGTTAATAATTTGTACACTACATTGGCACAGGATTTTGTGTATAAAGATCCTATGCGTAATGTTATCTTTTTGGATAATCATGACATGGCCAGGTTTTTTTCTGTTATTGGGGAAGATGTTGAAAAATATAAAACGGCCATTAACTGGCTGCTCACCTGCAGGGGTAT
>CANKNL010000319.1 GCA_947483345.1 Chitinophagaceae bacterium
ACACAACGGGCATTGGGTGCCGATTTACCTACAGCCCGCAAAGGCCTTTTATTTGCCGCCTTCTTAAAATTACTGATGCCTGTCATCGTTGTATTACCTGGCATTGCTGCTTATGTATTATACCAGCAAGGCATGTTTCATACCGAAATGCTCGACACTAAAGGTATAGTAGATGTTAACAAAGCCTATCCCTCTGTACTAAACCTGTTACCCACAGGATTAAAAGGATTGGCTTTTGCAGCGCTTACTGCAGCCATTGTAGCCTCACTGGCCGGCAAGGCTAATAGCATTGCTACAATTTTTTCGCTGGATATTTATAAAAAAGCAATTAATAAAAATGCAGATGAGAAGACATTGGTTTCAGTTGGCAAAATAGCCGTCATCGTTGCTATGGTGCTGGCCATTTTATTATCACTGGCCCTCGGCGAAAAACTCATGGGTGAAGGAAAACAGGGCTTTCAATATATTCAGGAATATACCGGATTTGTTTCCCCGGGTATTTTTGCCATGTTCATCCTTGGATTTTTCTGGAAAAAGACAACATCCAATGCCGCCTTATTTGCCATTATCGGGGGATTTATTTTTTCGGTGCTGTTTAAATTTTTACCGAGTATGATGGATCTGTCGTTTCTGGCATCATCCGGATTTTCGAAGGCCAATACTGCAGGTGTTTTTGAAATCCCGTTTCTCGATAGAATGGGGTTTGTATTCCTGCTTTGCCTTGCAGGCATGTTTATTATAAGCCGGGTTGATAACCATAAAGGCATAAAGCCACATGCTTTGGAAGTAGATACGACCATGTTTAAAATGAATACGTCTTTTATTGCCGGCGCACTGATCGTATGCGGCATACTTGCAGCTTTATTTAGCCTGTTTTGGTAATAAATAATGTAACTTGATATAATGAAAAGCGGTATAACAAAAAAGCCATTTGGAATATTTGAAGACAAAGCCATTACGTCTTATACCCTTACCAATGAAAATGGTATGCAGGTGGAGATGATTAATTATGGGGCTACTTTAACAAAAATCATCACGCCAGATAAAGACGGTAAGCCCGGAAATGTGATCCTGGGCTTTGATACACTGGAAGGGTATCTACAAAATGGTCATCAATATTTTGGCAGTATCATTGGTCGTTACTGCAACCGTATTGCCAATGCCGGATTTTCATTGAATGAAAAAGAATATCATTTGTTTCCCAATGACCATAACGCCAGCTTACATGGTGGCAAAAAAGGTTTTGATAAGGTTTGCTGGGATGTACACATACCCGATGATGACTGCAGTATAAAATTTACCTATCTCAGTAAGGATGGCGAAGAGGGATATCCGGGCAACTTATTTGTTGAACTGATTTATAAACTTACATCCGATAATGAATTAATACTTGAATACAGCTGCCACACCGATAAGCCCACCCCCGTTAATTTAACCAGTCACTGTTATTTTAATTTATCGGGCGGTAATGAACCGACCATCTTGGAACATGAATTAACCCTATTTGCAGATCAATTTACAACCCTGTTTCAGGAGCCTGTTTCTAATGTGCCAATACTGCCCATATCTAACACTCCTTTAGATTTTAATATCCCCAAAAAAATAGGAAAGGATATTCATCAACTCCCCAATGGCTTTGATCATAATCTGATATTAAAAAAGTTAAATAATAAAGCTGCCGAATTATACCATCCACAGAGTGGCAGGTGTATGGTCATGTTTACAACAGAGCCAGGCCTGCAGTTCTATACCGGAAATTTTCTGGACAAAACTGTTGCCAACGAAAATGACCGTACTAAATTCATTAAACACGCTGCCCTATGCCTTGAAGCTCAGCACTACCCCAACAGTCCGAATGAACCCCTGTTCCCAAATACCATTTTAAAACCCGGAGAATTATACCGGCAAACCACTGTGTATAAATTTTCTGTAAGATAAACCCGATAACTAAATGGTCATCCCCGGATGACGATCAATCAACTCGGCATTTTAACTTTAAGCAGCTGCAAAGCAGCAATAGCTTACCTTTGCAGTTAAATAACATTATGATACAAGTTGGCACATACAATAGATTAAAAGTGATCAGGGAAGTGGATTTTGGGCTTTATTTGGATGATGGGGCAGAAGGTATTTTATTACCAAAACGCTTTGTACCCGTTAACACAAAAATTGGAGATGAGTTAAATGTGTTTTTATACCACGATGGCGAAGAACGACTAATAGCTACAACCCAGCAACCAAAAGGGATATTAGGAGACATCGTAAAATTACGAACCATTACCGTTACAGAACATGGCGCTTTTTTAGATAATGGTTTGATGAAGGATCTGTTTGTTCCCAAATCTAAACAGCAACAAGCGATGATACCAAATGGCGAATACCTGGTAAAAATAGTTTTGGATGAACAAACGGGTAGATTAGCAGCAACAGAAAAAATTGAACCCTTTTTAAGCAATGACGCATTAACGGTAAAGGAACTGGAAATAGTTGATCTCATCGTTTACCGCCGAACAGATATTGGCTATGTGGTTATTATCAATAATAAACATACAGGTGTTTTACACCATAATGAAATATACAGAAACATAACTGCGGGTGACCGTTTTACAGGATTTATTAAAAAAATATATCCCGAAGATAAAACAGGATCCGACAGATGGAAAATTGATGTGTCGGCAGGAAAACCAGGCTATACCCGCATTGAAGATGAAACAGAGAAAATACTACGCTTATTAAAAGAGCACAATGGCTTTTTACCCTATCATGATAAAACAGATCCTGAAGAAATTTATTCATTTTTTGGTATGAGTAAAAAAACATTTAAAATGACTACCGGCAATCTGTATAAACAAAGAAAGATCAGCTTTGATAAGGCCGGAATTAAACTGATTTAAACACCTGTTAAACGATTTATATTGGATCAAATTATAACCTTTATTTTTAACAATGGCCAGGATAAAAGTTGACCTGCACGATATCTATAATAACAGCAAAGCCATCGACAAAGCCTTACTGCAGGCATTTGAAGAGGCCATTGATAAAAAAATAAAAGAAGTTGAAATCATTCCCGGTAAAGGAAGTGGCCAGCTTAGAAAAAAGGTAGACCGTTTTTTACAGCTCCCCCATATTAAACCACTGTATCACCGGATAGAAAACGACAGTAAAAATTTTGGCAGACTGTTTGTTTATTTTAAATTTTAATTCCCAAAACCTATTTTCCCTTGTTTTTTAACGATTCTGCAATTGTAAAAAATGACTTTTCAAAGTTTTTTTATTAATTAACTAATTAAGTACAATATTTTTTACCTTTTTGAGTTTAAATGTTTAAGAATTTGTACCCCGTATA
>CANKNL010000320.1 GCA_947483345.1 Chitinophagaceae bacterium
ATGATGGTCCAGCTTAAGGGACCCCAAAACACAACACTATCACCGCCAAAGAAAATATGTGGATTTAAATGCTGAAAGAACGATACAAAATCAATATTGAAACCCACGGCCAGTGGCAATAAACCCAGCATGGTAGCCAATGCTGTTAATAATACCGGAATGATACGGATCTTACCAGCCTGTATGGCGGCCTCCCTTGTTTTAACACCCCTGCCACGCAATTCATCGGTAAACTCAATTAAGAGAATACCATTTTTTATAACGATACCTGCCAGGCCAATTACACCAACCAGCAACATAATAGTAGCAATGGTCATGCCGGTGAATGCATAGCCAAGCAGTACTCCTATTACCGAAAAGAATATTTCTGTTAATACAATAAATGGTTTGCTCATAGAGTTGAACTGTAGTACCAATATCAGAAAGATCAATCCCAATGCCAGAAAAAAGGCGGTTACCAAAAATTTATTTGTTTCCGCTTCCTGTTCGCTTTGGCCTGTTTGTTTAATAGTAACATCTGCCGGTATCCGGTTTAGAGATTTAAAATCGGCGATTTTTTGCGCCAGCTGTTTATTCACTAAGCCTGTCATGGTTGGCTTAAGCACATTGGATTGTAACTGAATGGTTCTTTTAACATTTTTGCGGGCAATAGCACCCGACGTATTTGTATAATCAATAGAAGCCACTGCACTAACCGGTATAGATTTTACCATCATCGTATTCATATCCATAAAGGTGATGCGCATATTCATTACATCGGTAATATTTTTCCGTTGCAGGTCGCTGTATCTTAATTGAATTTTATAATCATCTTCACCTTCTTTAAGTTTACTAACTTCTTTTCCAAAAACGGCTGTTCGTATTTCCATGCCAATCTGCCCGGTACTCAATCCTTCCATCATGGCTTTTTCCCTGTTAATATTAACCGTAATCTCAGGACTATTAAGATCAACATCCATTTTTAAATTTTCGATACCATAGATCTGGTTTGTATCTAAATAATTAGATAATTTGCTGGCTACTTTTGCAATTTCCTCAAAGCTATCGCCGGTAACTTCTATGTTAACCGGGGGATCTGTTGGCGGGCCACCATCTTCTTTTGCCACTTCAATACTGGCCCCGGGAATACCTTTCATAGCAGCACGAATGTCGCTTAAGTAAGGCAGTGTGTGTTTGCCATGTCTTTTTTCGTATTCAACAAATGAAACCTGAATTCTTCCCAGATTGGATTGTATACTACGGTTATTACTGCGTGGATTATTGGCACTGTTTGCGACATTGGCAATTATACTTTCCACCATACTGCCGGGTGTACCTGGATTTTCTTTTTCTAGGACTTTGTACACTTTTTTCTCTAATAAATTAGTGACACTATCCGTCGTTTTTACATCGGTGCCTACCGGCATTTTTAAATACACATAAATAAAGTTGGGATCGCCGCTGGGGAAAAATGTTTGATCGTTTCCACGCAAATACAACAGGGCTGCAGATACCGGAAATAAAATAAATAAGCCAACCAACATCCATGCAGGCCTAGTTCCCTGCAGAACCCAGCGTAGCAAGATTTCATATTTTCTCATTAAGGCCGGCAGCACCTTGTTTTGGAAAAAATGAATGATATCTCTAAACACAAAGCGGTTTAGTATGGCCAGTAAAGCCATAAACCAAAGAAAGTTGGCAAACCCATGCCAGCCAGCGAGATGCAGTAATAAACCAAACCCAAGTAATGTCCAGAAAAATGGTTTTTTAAAAAAATCTTTTTTCGGCTCGTCAAATTCTCTGCCCTCGGGCTTCATAAAACTTACTGCAAAAACCGGGTTAAAAATAAAAGCGACGATCAATGAGGCGGCCAGGGTCAGGATCAACATCGTGGGTAGATAGATCATGAACTTACCAATAATACCTTTCCAGAACAGTAATGGAAAGAAAGGCGCGAGGGTTGTTGCCGTACCCGCCAGTACCGGAATAAAAATTTCTCCGGCAGCCTCTTTAGCACTTCTAATGATGGGGATCTTCCCATTATTATAAATGCGATGCGTATTTTCAATGACCACAATGGCGTCATCTACAATAATGCCCAAACCAAAAAGTAAGGCAAATAAAACAATAAAGTTCAATGTTATCGGTGTGCCAATAACGGCATCGCCTATTGGCAAAAACAAGAATGCAACAAAAACGCTCAAGGGTACACTGAGGGCAACAAAAAAAGCATTGGTTACGCCCATAAAAAACATGAGTACCAGTAATACCAACACAAAACCAATCACAATGGTATTTACCAGATCTTTAAAAGAAGTGGCTGTAGCCTTACTCTGATCGCCGGTTATAACAACTTTCAGATCTTTAGGCAACACATCCTCTTTCTGCATTTTAGCCACAATGTCTTTTACTTTTCCGGCTGCGTTAATGAGGTTTTCACCGGCACGTTTTACAATATTTATTGTAATTACGTTTTTGCCATCAAGCCGGGCATAACTTTCCTTTTCTTTAATGGTATCATTTAACTGGGCAATATCTTTTAAATAAACCGATGCCCCTCTGGCGCTGCTTCGTACAATAATATCCTGCAAATTTAAAGCACTGGTAAACTGCCCTTTGATTTTGATTGTACGTTTCATATTTCCTACTTCAACCAAACCGCCGGTAATATCACGGTTCTCCCTGCTGATGGCATTTTCAATATCCATAAAACTCACTCTGGCAGCCTGCATTTTATAAGGATCAACATTTACCTGAATCTCTCTTTCCGGTGCGCCAACAATTTCTGCCCGGGTGATTTCTGAAAGCTCTTCAAATTTATCCTGCATTTTATCTGCATATTCTTTCAGTTTAATACCATCGTAATCGCCACTTACATTTACAAACATGATGGGCATTTCACTAAAAGCAAATTCCTGTGCATTGGGTTGCACGGTCAGGTCGGTGGGCAGATCGGATTTGGCCTTATCAATGGCATCCTTCACTTTTACTTTTGCGATCTCGGTTTTTACATCGGTATCAAATTCAACAACAATTAAACTGAAATCGGTTTGTGATGTACTGGTAATTTTTTTAACCTTGGCACCACTGATACCTTTCAGTTGTTTTTCTATCGGCCTGGTAACAAGATTCTCAATATCCTTCGGCGAATTACCAACATATATAGTACTCACACTAATGGTAGGAACTACAATATCAGGAAATTGTTCCTTGGGCATACCATTAAACTGTATCAACCCATAGGCCGAAATTAAAATAGCAATAATATAAATAGCTGTACGGTTATTGATGGCCCAGCTTGTAGGTGCAAACTGTTTAAATTTTCTGCTTATTCCTTCTGTAAAACTCATATAATTGATTTTGA
>CANKNL010000321.1 GCA_947483345.1 Chitinophagaceae bacterium
CTACTACCCTTTTGCATTTGGTAGCTGCATTGGCACCCATACTTACATGATCTTCCTGGTTATTGCTGGAAGGTATTGAGTCTACCGATGCCGGTGTACAGAGTTGCTTATTTTCGCTAACAATGCCTGCAGCAGTGTATTGCGGTATCATTAATCCGGAATTAAGGCCGGGGTTTTTTACCAGAAATGCTGGAAGTCCTCTTTGTCCGCCAATCAGTTGATAGGTTCGTCTTTCCGAAATATTGGCCAGTTCGCTCATGGCAATAGCTAAAAAATCCAATGTTATGGCTAAGGGTTGGCCATGAAAATTACCGCCACTTACAATCAAATCATCATCCGGAAAAATGCTTGGATTATCTGTTACGGAATTAATTTCCTTGATAAAAACACTGAGAATATAATCAAAACTATCTTTAGTGGCACCATGTACCTGTGGTATGCAGCGGAAAGAATAAGGATCCTGGACTTGTGATTTTTTCTTTTCTGCAATGTCGCTGCCAGCTAATAATTGCCGCATGATTGCGGCTGTTTCAACCTGCCCCTGGTGCGCCCTTATGGCATGAATATTTTTATGAAAGGGTTCAATAGTACAATCAAAGGCATCAAAACTGATGGCCGCAATAAATTGGGACCATTGTATTAAGCGCTCACATTGTACTAAACAATATATGCCATAAGCACTCATAAACTGTGTGCCGTTTATTAAGGCTAAACCTTCTTTGCTTTTTAAGGCAATGGGTTCCCAATTTAATTTTTGAAGGGCTTCTTTGGCTGTCATTTTTACACCTTGATGGTACACCTGGCCCAAACCAATTAAGGGTAAACTTAAATGACTTAATGGTGCCAGATCGCCGGAAGCGCCTAAAGACCCCTGTGTATAAATAACCGGCAATATATCATTGTTGTACATATCTATCAGGCGTTTAACCGTAGCTGATTGTACACCAGAATGACCATAGCTGAGCGATTTTATTTTAAAAACCAGCATCAGTTTAACAATGGATGCGGGTACTTCTTCACCTATGCCACAAGCATGTGATTTAATCAGATTACTTTGCAACTCCTGCAACTGAGCCTTATCAATCTGTACATTTTGTAAAAAACCAAAACCGGTATTAATACCATAAAAAAGCGCATCTGAATGCTGCATTTTATGATCGAGGTATAATCGGCATTTATTAATACGGTCAACGGCCTCATCGGTTATGGTCAGTTGTGGCTGTTTGTCCAGCAGGGTTTTTAGTTGTTTTAAATCAGTCAGTTCTTTATCTAAAGGAAAATGCGGATAGCTCATTTAAAATAGTCTAAGGGATGATCAATCGTTAAAAAAATACAGTGTATTGATTAACATGTACACAGGGGAATAAACTTTTTACCCTCATTTTAAAAAAAATGATCCTAATTGTTCTTTAGCCCTTCAGTTAATCAGTAACTTGGTCAAAAGTAACAAAAAAACCGCTTTTAACTATGGGATTATTAGCACTTGCCATAGCTCCCGGCATTGTCATCTGTCTTTTCATTTATTTTAAAGATAAATACAATAAAGAACCACTGGGGTTGATGCTGTTGAGTTTTTTTACAGGTATGCTGGCCATTTTGCCTGCCATAATTATTCAACTGGCCTTAGCCAAACCGGTTAATCAATTGATGGGGGAAGGTGTTTTTTATACAGCAGTATTTGCTTTTCTGATTGTGGGCTTAAGCGAAGAAGGCAGCAAGTTTCTGGCGCTTCGCCTAATCCCCTACCGGCGGCGGGCTTTTGATGATCCTTTTGATGGAATCGTATATGCCATCATGGTAGGTATGGGGTTTGCTACACTTGAAAATATAGGCTACGTGTTACAACATGGATGGGGCACTGGCATTCTGCGGATGTTTTTATCTGTACCGGCCCATGCCACTTTTGCGGTGTTGATGGGGTATTATGTGGGATTGGCCAGGTTTGATCCGCTTAACAGAAAAAAATATATGCTATTGGCTGTTTTGTGGCCGGTACTTTTTCATGGCAGTTTCGATTTCTTCTTATTTGTGGGAAATACCTGGTTATATTTTGCAGGCGCATTGGTATCATTTTTTGTGGGCATAAAACTTTCTTTAAAATTGATACGCCGAAAACAGGCTATTTCAAAACTGCAGCACGAAGGGATTGATGGAATCACAGGCATGGATCATTCTATATTATAAAAAACATTTATGCAAACCACTTTATTAAAATTAAACCTGATTTTATTTATTTGTATCCTTTCGGCTTGTGCTTCTTCTCAATCTGTAAAACTACTTAACTCCGGCAGTCGTGCCTCATTGCGAGGCTTAAGTGTTGTTACTGATAATATTATTTGGGTAAGTGGCAGTGCAGGTTCTGTAGGTCGCTCACTGGATGCTGGCCTTAACTGGACCTGGATGACTGTACCGGGTTTTGAAAAAACTGATTTCAGGGATATAGAAGCATTTGATAAAAACACCGCCATAATAATGGGCATTGCTGAGCCGGCCTATATTTTAAAAACGACAGACGCTGGCTTAAACTGGAAAATTGTTTTTTCCGACACCACAAAGGGTATGTTTTTGGATGCGATGGAATTCTGGAACGAACAAAGCGGTATTGTTATTGGTGATCCCATAGGGGATCAAATTTTTATAGCCCGAACATTTGATGCCGGTGAAACCTGGCGTAGCATTCCTGTAAAAAATAGCCCTTTGGCCGATAAAGGTGAAGCCTTCTTTGCAAGTAGCGGAACCAATGTGCGTAAACTTAACAAGCAGGAAGCTGTTTTTGTTAGTGGTGGATTGCGGGCACGCTTATTCATCAGGGATAAAAAGATAGAGCTGCCCTTAATACAGGGTAAAGAAACGACAGGCGCTAATTCACTGGCAGTAAAAAATAAAACAAGTATGATCGTTGTTGGCGGAGATTTTAATGCCAAAGACGATACCACAAAAAATTGTGTGATCACCTTGGATGCCGGCGAAAGCTTTACAGAGCCAATTGTTGGGCCACATGGCTACCGCAGCTGTGTGGAATACCTGGGTAAGCAAAACTGGATCAGTTGCGGACTGAATGGTGTTGACTACAGTACTGATGAAGGCCTGCACTGGAACTGGATCAGCAAGGACAGTTTTCATGCTGTACGTAAAGCCAAAAAAGGTAAAGCCGTTTATTTTTCGGGCGGTGGAGGCCGAATCGGGAAATTAATATTTTAGGTTTACTCAACGTTTAGTTAAAAGCGCATTGGCTTTCAGGTAGCATCTTACGCAAATTAATTAAGCCATATCGCATACGACCTAAAGCCGTATTCAGACTGCTGTTTGTTATTTCTGCAATTTCTCTAAAACTTAAA
>CANKNL010000322.1 GCA_947483345.1 Chitinophagaceae bacterium
ATATTGAACAGTGTAAACCTGAATTTTATTGCTTTTAATAAATATCTGTGGGCCGACAAAATGGACGGTTTGTTTTTTGCCATATTTATTATTGCCATTGCGGCAGCAGAAGCTGCAGTAGCCATTGCAATTATCATTAATTTATATCGCAGTCATCAATCAATAGATGTAGAAAATGCGGAGGAAATGAAATTTTAGGCCCCACCTATCCTCCCCCAAGGGGAGGGAAATCGGGGAGATTAAAACTATGCTGATTAGAACAATAAAAGATGAAATGCTTAATTACAAACTATAATTAAAAAACTAAAGCCCGATGCCTCTCCCGATTAATATCGGGAGAACGAGGGTGAGGCCCATGCCAAACGCAACATACATAGCACTCATTCCACTTCTGCCACTGGCAGGATTTTTAATGCTTGGAATATTTGGGAGAAAATATTTTAAGAATACATCAGGTATTATTGGAACAACTTTATTATTGATATCCACCGTGCTGGCTTTATACACAGCGTATGGTTATTTCTTTGAGTATGGAAAAGTAGATGGCATTTATCAAAAATTGGTTCCTTTAAAATATTCTTGGCTACAGTTTTCTGAAGGTGTTTCGATAGATATGGGCATCATCCTCGATCCTATTTCTGTAATGATGCTGGTCGTTGTAACTTTTATCTCACTGATGGTGCATATTTATAGTTTGGGTTACATGAAAGGTGATGAGCGGTTCCCTACTTATTATGCTTTTCTGGGGTTGTTTACTTTTTCAATGTTAGGACTGGTCATCTCCTCCAATATTTTCCAGATCTATATCTTCTGGGAGTTGGTAGGTGTTTCATCTTTCTTATTGATCGGTTATTATTACGATAAACCCAGCGCCGTAGCAGCTTGTAAAAAAGCATTTATTGTAACGCGTTTTGCCGATGTTGGATTTTTGATTGGCATATTAATTTTGTCATTCTATTCCGGCACATTAGATTTTAATACACTTATTGACAGATTAACCACACCAGAATCCAACGAATTGAAAAATGCAGTAGCTGCTTCTTTCCTGGGCATATCTGCGTTAACATGGGGATTGGTTTTGGTATTCATTGGCGGTGCCGGCAAGAGTGCCATGTTCCCACTTCATATCTGGTTGCCCGATGCGATGGAAGGTCCAACGCCAGTATCGGCTTTAATACATGCTGCAACCATGGTTGTGGCCGGTGTATTTTTAGTAGCCAGGTTATTTCCGGTTTTTGCCATTTCGGCACCAACTGCTTTGAGCCTGGTTGGTTATGTTGGTGCTATTTCTGCATTGATAGCAGCCCTTATTGCCTGTACACAAACAGATATTAAAAGAGTGCTAGCCTATTCAACCATGAGTCAGATCGGTTATATGATGTTTGCGTTGGGTGTTTCAAAATACGGCGGGGAAGATGGTTTAGGTTATACCGCATCTATGTTCCATTTATTTACCCATGCGATGTTTAAGGCATTGTTGTTCCTGGGAGCAGGTGCTGTAATACATTATATACACAGCAACGACATGAAAGACATGGGTGGTTTAAGAAAATATTTACCCATCACACACATTACATTTTTGATAGCCTGCCTGGCTATTTCCGGCGTACCGCCGTTTGCAGGTTTCTTCAGCAAGGAAGAAATTTTGCTGGCAGCCTATCAGCATAATCCAACCATTTACTGGATAGCGTTGATCACTTCGGGCTTAACAGCTTTTTATATGTTCCGTTTGTACTTCAATATTTTTTGGAATAAAGCAGCGCATGTACATGGCGAGCATAAAGGCGAAGGTGGTTTTGCAATGATGATGCCATTGGTTTTATTAGCTGTTGGTGCCGCAGTTGCCGGTTTTATCCCTTTCGGGCATTTTGTTAGCTCTGATGGAAAAAGACTGGAGACTGCGTTTCATCTGCAATTTTCCATAGCACCAGTTGCATTGGGACTGGCAGGTATTTTTATAGCCATGTGGATGTATAAAACTGAAAATAATAAACCTGATAAGTTTGCAGCATCACTCAGCGGATTATACAAAGCCGCTTATCATAAATTTTATATTGATGAAATTTATCTGTTTATCACCCAAAAAATAATTTTTAATTTAATAGGAAGACCGGCAGCCTGGTTTGATAAGCATGTGGTGGATGGTATGGTGAATGCAACCGGTAACAGCACACAAAAGATATCAGAAGAAATAAAAAGATTTCAATCGGGTAAAGTACAGCAATATGCCATTTACTTTTTGGTGGGTGTAATAGGGCTGGCCTTACTGTTTATATATGTTTGGAAATGAACATAGCAAATTATGAACCTGCCTGCCGGCAAAGGCAGGTGTAGAGTTTGAATTATTAATGAGCAAATTCATAATTCATAACTCATAATTCTAAATTATAACAATGAATCTATCGTTATTGATATTATTACCATTACTCACTGCCATAGCTATTTTGCTGATGCGGAATGCTGCACAGGTTAAGTGGGTATCATTGGCAGGAGCAGCCTTGCAGTTTGTTTTAGCTTTTATTTTGTTATTCTCTTTTTATAAGGAAAGACAGGCAGGTAATATGTCTCAGATGTTATTCGAGTTGCAATACAACTGGTTTCCTTCATGGAATATTAGTTTTCATTTAGGTGTTGATGGTATATCTGTTGCCATGATCCTGCTAACAGCATTTGTTGTTATTGCCGGTGTGCTGGTTTCGTGGAATGTGACTAAAATGACCAAAGAATTTTATTTCCTGCTTATCTTATTAAGTATGGGTGCGTATGGTTTTTTTATCTCTCTGGATCTGTTCGTTTTATTTTTCTTTCTGGAAATAGCGGTTATTCCAAAATACTTACTCATTGGTATTTGGGGTAGTGGTAAAAAAGAATACAGCGCCAATAAACTTGCACTGATGTTAATGGGAGGTTCTGCATTGGTATTGGTTGGATTGTTGGGTGTTTATTTTTCGGGCGCCATACACAGCTTTGATTTGATGACGTTATCACAACTGCATATTCCTATTCAAACGCAGTTGATCTGTTTCCCGTTATTATTTGTGGGCTTTGGGGTGTTTACGGCTTTGTTTCCATTTCATACCTGGGTGCCGGATGGTCACTCATCGGCACCTACAGCGGGGTCTATGTTTTTGGCCGGTATCTCCATGAAACTTGGCGGCTATGGCTGTTTGCGTGTAGCAACTTATATCATGCCCGAAGGTGCAAAAGAATATGCAACCATTATTATTGTACTTTCTGTTATTGCCATTTTATATGGAGCCTTCGCTACCATGATGCAGAAA
>CANKNL010000323.1 GCA_947483345.1 Chitinophagaceae bacterium
AAAAGATTGGGTGTTACCAACCATGCCGATCAACATATTTCCAAAATTTTTTACCAGGGGAGCCAATACTTTTATTTCGGGACTGTTGCCGCTTTTACTGATCACCATTACCATATCAGCTGATTGTACCATCCCCAGGTCGCCGTGAATGGCATCAGCAGCATGCATAAAAACAGATGGGGTGCCGGTACTATTTAAGGTGGCGACAATTTTTTGTGCAATGATGGCGCTTTTGCCAATGCCACTTACAATTAATCTGCCCTTGCTTTGGGCAATTTGTTCTACTGCTTTTACAAAATCGGCGCCTATAAATGCTTTTAAGCCGTTTACTGAGTTGGTTTCTAACTCAATAGTGCGTAAAGCAACCGATATAATTTTGTCGTTATTCATCAGTAATGGCGCAAACCTACTTCAATTCATTCATAATGCAAAGAACACATTTATTGAAGAACAACGTATTAGCTTTTGATGCAATTTTTAACAAGCTGTTTTTTGCGGGTTAAACTATTTTGATTAACTTAAGTGATTGAATTAACAATATACTAACTGCTTTTAATACAGTTTAGGGTTGATGGTGAGAGCGTTTTTAATTAACTTCGCCGCCCTTAAAAAAATTGGCGTAAATAAACCAGACAAATGTACCGGAAGGTAAAATTATGGCGAAGAGAAAATCTGATATTAAAGAACCGGGCATTAAACAATCGATAAAGGCTGTTTTAAAAAATCAATTGGGTTTAGCCGAGCAGCTTCAGAATCAATTTGGTTTTGATGGCTTTAAAGGGCCCCAGGAAGAAATTATTGAAAGTCTGCTTAATGGCAATGATACGTTTGTAATTATGCCAACCGGCGGCGGTAAAAGTTTATGCTATCAGCTTCCGGCTATGATCAGTGAAGGAGTGGCCATTATAGTGTCGCCTTTAATTGCGTTAATGAAAAACCAGGTTGATCTGGTACGCAGCTACAGCAGTAAAGATGATGTGGCACATTTTTTAAACAGCACATTAAATAAAGGCCAGCAAAAAATTGTAAAAGATGATTTAACAACGGGGAAAACTAAAATGCTTTATGTGGCACCCGAAACCATGACCAAGGAAGAGAATATTGCTTTTTTTAAGGACCTGAAAATTTCTTTTTTTGCAGTAGATGAAGCCCACTGTATTTCTGAATGGGGCCACGATTTCAGGCCCGAATACAGAAGGCTGAGAGAGATGATGGACCTGATTGATGATTCAATTCCGGTAATTGCATTAACGGCAACCGCCACACCAAAAGTACAAAGCGATATTGTTAAAAACCTAGGTTTACGTAAACCCAAAATATTTATCTCCTCATTTAACCGGCCCAATTTATATTACGAAATCCAGCCTAAAATAAACCTGGAGCAAACCAATAAAAGTATTGTTCGTTTTATTCAGCTGCACAAAAATAAAAGCGGTATCATTTATACCCTTAACCGCAAAACAACCGAAGAGCTGGCAAAAATGTTGATGGCAAATGGCATTAAGGCGGTTGCTTATCATGCCGGTTTAGATAGTAAGCTTAGATCCGACAGGCAGGACCAGTTTTTAAATGAAGATGTGGATGTAATAGTTGCCACCATTGCCTTTGGTATGGGTATTGATAAACCCGATATTCGTTTTGTCATTCATTATAATATTCCCAAGTCCATCGAAAACTATTACCAGGAAACCGGCCGTGGGGGCAGAGATGGTATGGAAGGAAAATGTATCCTGTATTACTCTCATAAAGATGTGGCCAAGCTGGAACACTTAATGAGAGATAAGCCACTCAGCGAAAGAGAAGTGGGAGCACAACTGATTAATGAAACAGTTGCCTATGCCGAAAGCAGTGTTTGTCGCAGAAAAATTCTGTTGCATTATTTTGGCGAACATTACGATGATAAAAAAAGTTGTGGTCATTGCGACAACTGTTTACAACCAAAAGAAAAAGTAGAAGCCAAAGACGATGCTGCCATTGTTTTAAAAATAATCAAGGCATTGGGTGAGCAGTTTCCGGTTGAGTATACTTTATTGATTCTTGCAGGTAAAGCAACGCCTCAGGTAAAAATGTACCGGCATGAAGAGCTGGATGTATTTGCCAGTGGCAATGATAAAGAAAACCATTTCTGGAACAGCCTGATACGGCAGATGTTGTTGGCCGGATTAATTGAAAAAGATATTGTAGAGTATGGTCTTTTAAAGATCACCAAAACCGGAACCGCTTTTTTAAAGAAGCCAACTTCATTTAAAATTGTGATGAACAATTTATTTGAAGAGGCCAATGCCGATGATGAAGAAAGCGAACAGGCTGTTGCCGAGTTGGCCGGTGCCGATGAACAGTTAATGCTATTATTAAAAGACCTGCGGAAAAAAGTGGCCAAAGAAAAAAACCTCCCGCCTTTTGTTATCTTTTTAGAAAACAGTCTGGAAGATATGGCGACCATGTTTCCTACAAACATGACCGAGCTTGAAAAAATAAGCGGAGTAAGCAAGGGAAAAGCATTGCGGTATGGTAAACCTTTTTTAGATGTGATTATAAAATATGTAGAAGAAAATGATGTGGTGCGGCCCGATGATTTTGTCATGAAGAGTGTTGTAAACCGGAATAACAATAAAATTTTCATTATTCAGAATGTAGATAAAAAGATCCCCTTAGAAACGGTTGCCAAAACCAGGGACCTGCGTATTGATGAACTTTTGGAAGAAATGGAAACCATTGTTGCCAGTGGCACCAAACTAAATCTGGATTATGCCATTAATGAGATGGTGGATGAATATGAGCAGGATGAGATCATGGACTATTTTAAAAGCTGTGAAACATCATCTCTGCAAGTGGCGCAGGAAGAGCTTGCTGATAGTAATTTTAACTGGGAACAATTAAAGCTGATGCGCATCAAGTTTTTATGTGAGTATGGTAATTAGCCCCCTCTAAATCTCCCCCGATAGGGGAGACTTAATAGAGAATAATAATTCATAGCTGTTATATTTTTTGATTGGAGATTGCAGATTTTGAAATAAATACCCTTATTTTTGCAGCCCGATATTAAATATCCGGTGCGGTAGCTCAGTTGGTAGAGCAAAGGACTGAAAATCCTTGTGTCGGCGGTTCAATCCCGCCCCACACCACTTCAACAAAATAAAACCCACGCTGGTCGTGGGTTTTTCTATTCAGTACGCGGAACAGTGCGCAGAAATCATTCTTTTTAAGCGTTTTATTCCAACTCATCCTTGCCTTCTTTTCATCCCAAAACTTC
>CANKNL010000324.1 GCA_947483345.1 Chitinophagaceae bacterium
CCTGAATATAATACGGATCTTCTGCTTCACACAATTCCAATAACTCAGCCACTGTCATTCCCCATTCAATTTCGTAAATGCCAGGTAATTTGCAATCTCCTGAAACGCTAATGAGTTTTGTTCCGGGAGAACCGGGAATACCAAGTAGTTTAAATTTATCAGCACCCATTTCAATAATTCTTGCGGCGGCACAAAATGTTTCTACATTATTAATTACTGTTGGCAGTTGCAGATACCCTTTTTCAACAGGGAAAAACCATTTGGTACGTGGTTCTCCACGTTTACCCTCAAGCGATTCAAGCAAGGCCGTTTCTTCACCGCATACATAAGACCCGGCTCCCATCTGAATTTTGATATCGAAATCAAAACCATTTATATGGTTACAGTTTTTGCCAAGTAAACCGGCGGAATGAAATTCCTTTATAGCATCATCCAGTTTATTTTTCAACCACCAGTATTCTCCGCGTAAATAAATGATGCCATATTCAGCCCCAATTGTATACCCGCAAATAATCATGCCTTCGATCAATGAAAGTGCCTGTGAGCTCATCAACACACGGTCTTTAAAGGTACCTGGCTCTCCTTCATCGGCATTACAAACAACAAATTTTGGTGTAGCCTGCTGTTTTTTTGCTGCATCCCATTTTTTCCAGGTAGGGTAGTTAGCACCGCCACGACCAGCCAGTTCTGCTATTTTTAATTCTTCAATGATACCGTCTCTGCCCAATTTTTCTATTTTGACTAAGGCTTCTCCTGCAATAAATTTTTTGAAGAAGATGCTTTTATTCCCCGGTGGGGTATAACGTATATGATCAGCCGGTGCATCACAAATAGATTCTACTGTTACCCCTGTTTTAAGTTTCGAAATGATGTCTTTTATTTTAATGGCATTGAGGTTGATAAAGGGGTAAAAATTAATCAGCGCAGAAGGCTCCTGATCACTGAGGCCAATACAGGGTGTTAGGAAGAGGCCAAAAGTGCCGGTACGGTCTACTGAGCCGAAAGCAGTACCTGTTTCACGTTCAAGGGCTTCTTTAATCCGATTGAATCCTTTGAAATCAGCAACAATACTATTGTTAAGGTATATCGTGAATTTTCCCGTTGGTTTGCGATGAAAAAAATGATAAAAAGAAACAACCCCTTCCACTTCTATCTCCGACAGGTTAAATAAACGGGACAGTTCTGCAATGTCATCATCCTGAATATACCCATTGGTTTTTTGTAATTCCCAGAGCTTGTTCATCATATTCACTTGCACGGGTTCTTTGAATCTATTTATGGCATCATTAGGCATAACGGGTTAATTTAAATTTATAGACAAAAGACAATCTCACAATTATTTAATAAAATAAAAATGATTTTTATTAGGATTAGTAATGATAATAAACATAGATTTTGAACACTTTTATAAATAGCCATTCAGATGGCTGTATTTTAGGCGACAAATTTATAGCAATCAGTCATTTTCCTTATTTAAAAACCGCATAAAAATTATTGTAGCATAAACAAGGTTTAAGCCAATCCCGGCTGTTCTCACAAAATTTCAATACGCTTAAGTACCCGGTCATTTTTTATTTTACCTTCGCTTCAACAATGAAACATCTCACTTCCCTCAATAAATACTTTTGGAAATACCGCTGGCATTTTATCCTGGGTTTTATTTTTGTAGTCCTCACCAATTATTTCCGTATACTGGCACCCCAGCTTACAGGTTATGTAGTTAACACGGTAGTTCAATCCATAGATACACACAACTCAAAAAAAAATGAGGTAATAAAAAATGAAAAAAATTATGATTTTGTTATACAGGAAGTGATAGCCCGGTTTGAAAAAAATCCCTCCAACAAAATCCTGTATGCCGGTATTACCTTATTTATCATCGCTATCATCAGTGGCTTTTTCATGTTCCTCATGCGGCAAACAATAATTGTTATGAGCCGGCATATTGAGTACGACCAGAAAAATGACATATTTAATCATTACCAAAAACTGGATACGCATTTTTATAAAACACATAGTACAGGCGATTTGATGAACCGCATTGCAGATGATGTGAGTAAAGTACGCATGTATACAGGCCCGGCTATCATGTATTTTATAAATCTCGCTGCTGTACTTGGTTTCAGCATCTTTTTTATGCTAAAAGCCAGTCCAAAACTGACACTGGTTTCATTGGCACCTTTACCTGTTTTAGCCATCACCATTTATCTGGTTAATACCATTATCAATAAAAAAAGTGAACGCATTCAATCTCTGCTAAGTGATTTAACAAGTAATGCACAGGAATCCTATTCGGGCATACGGGTTATTAAATCCTTTGTTCAGGAAAAAGCGATGCTGGGATTTTTTAAAAAAAACAGTGAGGCCTACCGGGATAATGCATTAAGTCTGGCCAAAACAGAAGCCATTTATTTTCCGAGTATGGCACTGCTCATCGGATTAAGTACGCTGATTACCATTATGGTTGGCAGCTTAGATGTTATTAATCAGGTTGAAGGAGCCAGTATAGGCAGAATAGCAGAGTTTGTGATGTATATTCAAATGCTCACCTTTCCGGTAAGTGCCATTGGCTGGACAGCCAGCATGACACAACGTGCCGCCACTTCTCAAAAAAGGATCAATGAATTTTTATATACCGAACCTGCCATTAAAAATGACCATGCGTGTATTAAAAACGAATTGCAAGGGCAAATGACCATCAGCCATCTTGATTTTATTTATCCGCATACCGGTATTCATGCCTTAACCGACTTTTCGTTACAGATCAATAAAGGAGATAAGATTGCAGTTGTAGGCAGAACCGGTTCAGGCAAATCAACGCTGGCACAATTACTTCTTCGCATGTATGACCCTCAAAAAGGGATGATCAGCTATGATGGCATACCCATAACAAAATTTGACATACAGTCACTTCGGTCACAAATCAGTTATGTGCCGCAGGATATATTTTTATTTAGTGATACCGTAAAAAATAATATTCGGTTTGGTAACCATCATGCTTCAGATGCAGATGTGATACAAGCCGCCAAACAAGCCAGTATTCATACAGAAATAGACGTTTTTAAGCAGGGCTACGACACAATGATCGGAGAAAGGGGCGTAACCTTAAGTGGTGGCCAAAAACAACGTATTTCCATTGCCAGGGCATTAATAAAAAATCCAAAGATCGTCATTTTTGATGATTGCCTGAGTGCTGTTGATGCCCGTACTGAAAAAGAGATTATTGGTAATTTGCATCAATTTTTAA
>CANKNL010000325.1 GCA_947483345.1 Chitinophagaceae bacterium
TCCATTTATTAATCAGCTTGCTTTTTAAATCCAACCAGTCCTAAAAAGAACTTGAAAACCTGTTTGAAATAAACAATATTAAATTGACAATTTTTTACAATGAATTTAAAATTTTTGAGGGTAGGTTTTTCTGAAGCCACTTCATAAACCCTAAACAGCATATACCTTCTTTTGGCCTTATTGATATCTTTATATTGAGCATATTTATTAAAAATATATGCCACGCCCTCATCCATATACGGTGTATTTGCAGAAGTATTGGTTCCGGTACTCCTGCCATAATATACCAGGGGTTTCTCCAAAAGTCCGATGGGGTATTTTTGGGCTATTCTCAACCACATATCCCAATCCTCCAGTTTAGAATTTTCATCAAAAAATCCAATATCATCAAAAGTAGATTTTTTAATTATAACGCCTATTGAATTGATAAAGTTTAGGCTTAACAGATCTTTAAAAATCCAGCCTGATTTCCACAAGGCATTATCCATTAATACGGTTTTTCCGGTATCGTAATAATATTTGTATCCGCCGCCATACAGCATCCCAAACTGTGGATTTGCCAGATAATAATTCATTTTTTCCTCAAAATTAGTCAACTCCAAAAAATCATCACCGCTTAAAAATGCAACATATTCGCCTGTTGCCTGTTGTAATAACAGGTTTAAGTTAGGACTTAATAAATAATTTTTTTCTCTTCTAAAGTGCTGGTAAGCCAATCCCGAATTTTTAAAAATTTGATCTGCTATGTCAAAACTTTTATCTGATGAATTATTATCAATATACAGTATTTCAAAATCCCTGAAAGTTTGATTAATTAATGATAAAAAAGAGCGTTCGATGAATGGTTCATGATTCATGGAAACACATATAACGCTCAGCAGGGGTTTTGTATTCATTGTTTTATAAAATATTTTTTCATTAAAAGCCACATGATCATCCAATATATGGCATCGTTAACACAAAATGCATAAATAATACCAATTACGCCATCCCTCTATATAAAATATCAATTTACTTTCGCTTGCCTTCTTTTACTTAGCTTATTATATACCACTAACAGATTACTGTTTATATTTTTTTACATCTAATACTATTTAAACCCTACTCACCTAAACTGTTATTTTCTCTATTTTTAAAATGCCTAGTTATGCAGAAATAATTTTACTTTTATTTCTTCCTGTAATTTTTTAAAATAGTTAATAATCCCAATCTTTTATTTAACTCTTTTACCGAATACCAGGTTGATATTGAGATTAACAATAAACCTAATAAATAAGTATATGGCTGTGTCAAAAATTTAAGTGTAAAAAAACCAGCTAATGCAAGGCTAAATTGATATATAAAAATATTTATAAAACTGCTGTAAAACGAAAATTCAAATTTTATTTTACCAATATAAAACACTTGTAACAAGATCAAAACGTAAGAAAGCAGAAAGGATATTCCGATTCCGGTTAATCCCCAATAATAATATCCGATAATATTAAATATCAATGTATAGGTATTGGCTGCTAATTCACTCCACATAAAAATTTTTCCTTTACTCTTTGCAAGGAAAATATAACCAATTGGCCAGCTGGCAGCTTTAAAAAACATTCCCAAAGCTGCCCAATAAATCATATCACTTACGCCCAAAAATTGTTTAGAATAAAGTAAAATAACTGCCCAATTTATAAATACAAGAAAAATAATCAGGATAGGTGCCAGTATCAGCAAGGCAATTTCGGCCTGATGATTTACAATTTGTTTGCTTAGGTTATTGTCATAAGAAACAGCAGAGAGCCGGGGATAATAATCTGTAGCCATTGCACTAAAAATCATTCCTACATAGGTATTGATAATGGCAAATCCGGCACTGTACAAACCTACTTGTTCTACCCCACCTGTACGGCTGATAAAAATTCTTACAATATACGCAGCTCCTAATGAAAGCAATCCGCTTAGGCTTATCATTAAGCCCATTTTTAGCATCCCTTTGCCTTCCAGGATGGTTTGAGAATGTGATATAGCAATATTCGTAACCTGTACTTTTCTAGAAAAGTACAGGGCTACAAATAATGATATGACTGATGTGCCAATGATACCCGGCACAATACCATCAATGCCAAAGAAATAATAAAGTGGCAAAGTAATCAATAAGCCTATCGAGTTTCCAACCACATCTGCCTTTGCGAGATACTTTAGTTTTCGCATGCCTTGCAACAATACCATCTGTCCGGAGCAAAGCTGATTAAAGAGTAAAGAAACCGAAAGCCAAATAAATGCAAGTGTATATTTTTTATTCCCAAATGTAAGTTGGCTTAACCATGGCGATAAAATTAAAGTAACGATGAGCCCTAATAAACCTGTGAACCAAACCATCCTGCGAAATGCAGTAACTACGGTGGCTATCCGATTTTGGTCGGCCGTACCAGAGGCTTCGGCTATATTTTTTACAGCACTTGTTCCTAAACCGAAATTAGTAAGGCTGCTTATAATGCCAGTTGTAGAAGTTAGCAAACCCATAACTCCCATACCTGCAGGGCCCAGAAAAACTGCCACAATTTTTGACCGGACAATAGAAATAATTATATTAAAAACCTGAACCCCGCCAAACAATGACGTGGCTTTCATAATTTGCCTATACGAGGTTTGTTGATTTTGCAAATTGATAACTTTTAATTTAAAAATCTCTTTTCCAGTTAATTTCTGTCTTAACCAGTTTTGCAGGAATCCCTGATTGAGCAATCTTAACAGCTATAACGTTGGTTAGTATAAAAACACTTTTAAAGTCTATTGCTGTAGAAGTACTTGTATAAAAGCTGACTTTTATTAAATTCATACTTCGCCAATTATTTTTGCAGGTACTCCTCCAATAATCAGATTAGCTGCAAAAGAGCTGTTAACAACTGCCCCATTTGCAACAACTATATTTTCGCCAAGAACTACCCCCTTTGTAATTTTAACATTGTTACCCAAAAAAGCATTTTTACCAATTACTACTTTTCCGGTAGCGGATTTTCCTGATGTTCTCTTAGCCGGATTTAATTCATGAAAGTCACTATCCAGTATTTCGCAATTAATTCCAATAAGCGTATTGTCCCCAATTTCAATTCCCTCGCCATCACTTACTGCAAAAAAATTATTATTTATAAATACATTATCGCCGATAATGATTTGAGAATCTTTTGACCTCGATTCTAAATGAATATACCCATTAAAAAAAAAAGGAGAAGGATAATATCCTAAGTTAACTTTGTTTCCAA
>CANKNL010000326.1 GCA_947483345.1 Chitinophagaceae bacterium
GAGATCAGAAAAGTAATAACAGTAACTAAGCATACAGCATAACCATATACCTGCGAAACAATTCTTGTTGCTTTTTCCATAAGTAACCTCCTTTTTAACAAAGGTTAAAAAAATACACACAAATTTTTATGATGTTTATCATGTTTTTAAAATTACAAACCTTAGTACGGCAGGGTTTGTAAAAAAGGGAAGCAATAAAAATCAGATGGAATCTTTAAGGTGTCTCAGGTCGAGCATTGGCCTTTTACCTTTTATGTTGCTGTAAAAAGAAAGAATTTTTTTCAGGTCTCCTGCTTCATCATCTCCCGGGAAAAAGGCATCACCAATGATGACCATTTTATTGGCATAATCAAATCCAATGGGCACTATGGGAACCCCTGCTTTTTTAGCAATAAAATAAAATCCGGTACGTAATGTATTTACCCGTTTACGGGTTCCTTCGGGCGATAAGCCTAAAATAAAATTATCGTTGGCAGCAAAGAGTGCGGCCACCTGCTCTACCATACCGTGTTTGCTGAAACGGTCAACAGGGGTACCTCCCATGGCTTTTAATATCCAGCCCAGTGGTCCTACAAACAATTCTTTTTTACCTAAAAATTTGGCATGAGGTATCTGCATTTTACTACGGGCAGCAAATCCAACCATCACATCAGCCCAGTGTGTGTGAGGTGCTACAGCCAATACCATTTTTTTATACTGATAAGGAAAGTTGCCGGATAATTTCCAGCCATATAATTTCCAGTAAAGGTTTAAAAATAAACGAAGCATAACAGAAAGGTAGTGGAATTAAATTTGCCAAACAAGCCGATTTATTTTTTATTGTTATGATATTAATCAGCTAACAAATAAACCTGCAGAGGCTTAACAGAAACAGTTTTTATGTAAATTGCATAAGCACTATTTTTTATAATTCAGTAAATATTTGCGATATGAAAAAAGATCCCTTACCTATGCCAGACGACAACACAAGCCCGTTGTCTGACCCATTGGATTACAGCCCCGAAGAGGATATCTATAATCAATTAAAAAAAGTATCAAATATCAATCCGGATGACTATTCTGTTATAACAAACAGCCACGAAAAAGCAGGGAATATGAATGAAAAAGTTTTTGATGAAGATATGTCGGGTAGTGATTTGGATATACCGGGTGGAGAACTTGATGACCTGAATGAAGAGATTGGTGAAGAAGATGAAGAGAATAATTATTATAGCCTTGGTGGTGATAACCATGATGATCTGGAAGAATCAAAGGAATAGTCATTTATTTACACTGTTTTATTTGGGCAGTACAAAGCAACAGGGTTTGTAACCATGTGGCCATTGCGGATAGGTGTATTTTAGGTGGCATACACTGTTAACCTGAAAAATACCGGAATTAGAAAGCCCTGTTCTTTCAGACCTATTTTCTAAAACAGCATCAGCATGAATACACCCAACGCAGTCATAACCCGGTTATACTTTTTACGCAATCAGTTTGGGAAAGAGGCTGCAATAGAAAAAAGGGATCTGCTCACTTCCCTAAAGCTTAAAAGTATAAAAAGTAAAAATAATTTGCAGGTTTGTAATGCACTGCTGCATTTTATTATTGCTTATCCCGATAACAAAGCCATTTACACCCTGGCCAACCTGTTATTAAAACAATTGCAGGAAATTATAGAAGCGAATGACCAATTACAGTATCGGTTATATAATACCGGCATAACTGCTACAGCCGTATGTGCATCTTTTAATTTTGAACTTGTAAGCTGGCTGAGGAAAACCAGGCCAGGGGACATCAGGTTCCATTCGTTTAGTGCCAATGATGCCCAGATCCAATCCATTCTTTCGGTGGTGATGCCAAAAGCAGAATCGGAAATTTTACAGGATGGAAATGCAGAATGGAAAAGTTGGTTTAAAAAATTAAAAAACAAAGAAGAAGATTTATTGGATCAGCTCATTGCTGTTTTTTGCAGCAGTCCTATCCGGCCAGAAGTAAAAGACGAACTTTGGAATGCCATTGGGGTGCATGTAGAAATTAATTTTAAAACACATTGCTGTTTACCCGATACATGGCTGTTGCCATATTATCATCAGGTAAATAACCGAAAAGAAAATTCAGCACCAGCCAATCAATGGTGAACAGGTAAAAAAACCGGGCCATCAAGTCAAAACCCTGTTCAAATAAAATTAACAGAAGCAGAAGCAGAACAAATCATTGATTGCGGGAGAATGATCCTGGTACGGCATCTCAGGGAAATTGACCCCATCAGTTTCACCTCAGCAAAATGGGTTACTTATTATCAATTAGATAGAGGTTTTTCTATTGCTTTAATGGGTATGGTACCTGCTCGAAGGCATCCTATTGATTGTTACATGGGATACCTGGTTTTTAAAAACGGATTACCGGTAGCTTATGCAGGGTCATGGCTATTATTTAACAGCGGAAGAATCGGTCTTAATATTTTTCCCGGTTACCGGGGAGGCGAATCAAAATATATTTTTGATCAGGTACTGCAGTTGCACGCCCGGGTATATCGGCTAAACCGTTTTACAGTAGACCCCTACCAAATTGGAAAAGATAATAGCGATGGTATTCATTCGGGCGCATTCTGGCTTTATTATCATGCAGGATTCAGACCTTTACAAAAACTACAACTGGCACTTGCTGGCACGGAAGCGATAAAGATTAAAACGAATAAAAACTACCGTAGCCCCCAATCTGTATTAAAAATACTGGCCAACAGCAGACTGGAATTAGTATTTAAAAAAGGGGCGGTTGGTTTTGATGCGACCGACCTGAGCCGGGTTTATGCAGCAATCCTCATCAATAAATACAAGGGTAACCGGCTTGTGGCAGAAAAAGGAGCAGATAAAAAACTGGCCACCCTGTTACAAATAAAAAATTACCAGGCAGAAGGCATTAATTTTATTTTAAAGAACTGGGCGTCATTACTGTTAGCCAACGAAAAGGAATTACGCCGTAACAGCAGCTTAAGAAAATTGCTTAAAAAATTATTTAATTTAAAAGCAAATGGCAGTGAAGAGGCCTATGTAACAGCCTTGCAACAATCAGCGGGGTTTAAAAATTTCATAGAAGGCGTTATAAAAAATGCGGTATGATGATAATCACAACAGGTAATGAATATTATCAGCAGGCATATTCATAAAACATAGCAAATTGTACTTACATTTATTATTATTTTCATCAAACTATCTGTTCATTAAACCCAAAAGCAATGAAATCTGATTATGAAATAGCA
>CANKNL010000327.1 GCA_947483345.1 Chitinophagaceae bacterium
CTATAATTTTTTATGTGCTTGTAAAACGTGCCGGAGCCGTATTTGCAACGATGGTAACCTATGGGATTCCTGTAATAGCAAATTTTTGGGGATTAATATACGGGGAAGAAGTAGGTTGGAAACAGTTTGGTTGCCTGTTATTGATTTTGCTTGGTGTTTACATGGCCAATCGTAAAAGCGCCGGCTGATTTTGTTTAACCGGCTTCTGTAAAAGCAATATTCTTTTCTTTTAAAAAATCTTTTATCCTGTCAACATGCACACAAATACCAACGTGTAAAAAAGGGTTATTCGAAATTTTATTTTTCTTGCCATTGTTTATGATCTCAAAATCTTTCATGTCGAAACCAAGATGTAAATGGTTGGTGGCAAACTGCATACCATAAATATTCCCATCTACGTCAAAAAGTGGCCCGCCGCTTTGGCCACGTAAACCGGGTGTGCTCATTTCAATGCCGGTAATGCCGCTGTCGGCTTGCGTGGCAACAAAACGGGTCACAATACCATCAATAGGAAAAGAAGGCGAATTGGGATTTCCGGTATTGGTCCATTCGATATCATCGGTATCGGGGTTGTGTTTAAAATTGTTAAACTCCGGAAAGGGAAAACCAATACGGCCTAAGCTTTTACCCTGTTTTATTGTACTGCTATCTTTTATAAAGCTGGCATGGCCATTATAAAATATTTTATTAAATCCTTTAAATTCTAAAATAGCCAGATCAAGTGTTGGATGGGCATGGCAGGTAATTTCACTAATGGTATCAAAACAGTTTAAAAAATTATTTTTTAACTGTATGGTAGTTTCGGGCAGGTATTTATATTTTAGCTGAAGGCCCTGTATATGCCTTTTATATTTTCCGTCATTGGGAATACTATCCCGTTCGGATTTATATTGTATATATTGCTGATTGATGTTATCGGCTGCCGGTATCAGGTCCATCACATGTTTACAGGTAATGGCAACACCGTTGTCGTTAACAAAAAAGAAAGTAGAACTACCTGGCAAAACCAGGCCGCTGTATGTTCGGGATATGGTATGCAGTGGTCGTGTAAACTGTAAGACTTTTTCTATAGCCTGTTGAAACATGATTAAGGATGTTCGGTTTTATTAAACGATCATGATTTCTTTTTCCTTCGCTTCTAAATGTTTTTCTACTAGTGAAATATATTTATCGGTTAAATCCTGAGCTTCTTTTTCAGCATCTTTACATAAGTCTTCACTCAACCCGTCTTTCTGTAATTTCTTAATGCTTTCAATGCCTTCACGGCGTATATTTCTTACCGAAACTTTTGCATGTTCTCCTTCTGCATAACATCTTTTTACCAGTTCTTTTCTTCGCTCTTCGGTTAAAGGAGGTAAAAATAAACGGATAATATTTCCGTCATTTTGTGGATTAATTCCAATATTAGCCATGGTGATAGCCCTTTCAATTGCCTGAAGCATATTTTTTTCCCAGGGTTGCACCGAAATGGTACGTGCATCTAAAACCGATATATTGGCAATCTGATTGATGGCTGTAGGGTTACCATAATAATCTGCCATGATACCATCCAGCATCGTTGGATTGGCCTTGCCTGCACGAATCTTTACTAATTCAGATTCCAGATGATTTAAAGCTTTCTGCATTAATAAAGCAGTTTCACTAATAATTGTATTTATATCTGATGACATATTTTAACTTATTGATTGGCTGCAAAGCTATTAAAAACTACGGTTAAAATCAGTTTTGCTTAAAACTAATATGGGAATAACCGTTTAGGTGGATTGAAAATGATCCGGAGAAAATGAAAATATTTTTATTCTGCTTCTATGGCCTCTGTGGCAAGCTTAAGTACTTTATGAGATTTTAAAATGCGGGATTTTTCAACATTTACAGATGCAGAATCTTTTTGTTTTGGGCGACTGTAATAAATAATACCGATGAATATAAAGGCTGATATCAACAGTAATCCTAAAACGAGTGTAGTGCCAAAACCGCGTAAGAAAAAGGCCATACCAATAAAAAGCATATTAACCAATACACAGGTTATGGTAACCATACGGTGACTTAATCCCAGCGCAAGTAAAAAATGATGTACATGGGTTCTATCCGGACTAAAGGGCGAACGCCTGTCAAGTATCCTCAATCCAAAAACACGTAGTGTATCAAAAAGAGGAATCATTAAAATGGAAAAACCTATAGCAGGCGCTGCTTCTATCGGAAAATTAGAAGCCGGATTGCCTGCAACATTAATAAATTTTATGACCAGAATAGCGTTTACCAGCCCCAGTAAAAGTGACCCCGTATCGCCCATAAATATTTTGGCAGGCGAAAAATTATAAATTAAAAATCCAATGATACTGCCCGACAATGCAAAAGCCATCACCGCAAAGGTTAGCTGCCCGGCATAAAAAAAATAAATGCCAAACACCAGGGTTGTCAGCAAGCCCAAACTTCCAGCCAATCCATCTACACCATCAATTAAATTAAATGAATTGGTAATGACGATGATTGTAAATAAAGAAATGATAATACCAGCCATATGCGGAATTTCGTAAACGCCTAAAAAACCATGCATATTGGTTAATTGTATACCACCGAATTTAATAAGTATACCTGCCGCAATGAGCTGGCCAATAAATTTTTTACTGGCCGACAGTATCAAGATGTCATCTTTTATACCCAGAAAAAAAATAACTGTGGTTGCCGCAGCAATATATTGCAGTTCTGATGAAATGGCAGAAGGGACACCCATTAATGTAGCTATAATAAATCCTGCAAAAATTCCTAAGCCACCTAATGTAGGGATAACATTTTTATGAACTTTACGTTCATCAGGCTCATCAAAAAGCTTTTTGTCTTTTGCAACCTGTATAATTACAGGGATAGCAAAAAAAGTGATCAAAAAAGCCAGTGCCGCACTTAATAAAATATTATCCATTCGGGTAATTTGTTTCTGTACCTTTTATAATGCAAAAGTATCAAATATGTTTGGAGGATAAAAATGTAAATCAAACAATTAGATTCAACTCAACTCAAATTAGCTGCCTGTTAATTATTTGTTCATCTTAAAAAGCTATTTACCCCCTTCTATCAGTTTAATAACGCTTTATTTGTCAACTTATTATCAACTTTAATTTGTGCTCACTTTTTTTACTTTGCTTGTAATATGATTTTAAAGTAGGTTTGCATATACATAAGTAACGGTTCTTGAATTCGGTTTAATCATTTGCAA
>CANKNL010000328.1 GCA_947483345.1 Chitinophagaceae bacterium
ATGACAGAAATATTTCTTTTTAATTGAAACCCACTTGTATCAGTAGGTACAAGGATCATGCTGGCTTTTTCATACTTTGATGCCTGGTCATTGGTATTGGCCATTACAATGGCAAAGGCGGCGCCATCTGCTGCTGTGGTAAACCATTTATGGCCGTTAATGATATACTCGTCTCCCTCAAGCACGGCGGTTGTTCCCATATGAACCGGGTTGGAACCGGCATATTCGGGTTCTGTCATGGAAAAACAACTTCTGATCTCTCCCTGCATTAATGGATGCAGATATTTTTCTTTCAATGCAGGGGATGCCTGTTTATGCAGTAATTCAATATTACCGATATCCGGTGCCTGGCAATTAAAAACATAGTGCCCGAAAGGCGTGGTCGCCATCAGTTCGCTTAGCTGGGCAAATTCGATCATCGTTAATCCAAGTCCGCCATCCTGCACTGATAAATATGGTGCCCACAATCCCTGTTGTTTTGCTTTTGTTCGCATCGGCTCCAAAATAAGGGCTGCCTTATTAAATGGCATATGCAGCAATGCCATTTCAACAGGATACAATTCCTGTTCAATAAAATTTTTAAGCTTTGGATAAATGTCTTTTAACCGGTCTGTTGCAAACATGTTTACCATAATATTTAAATTGTATATCCACCATCGGCGGTGTAAATAGCGCCCGTGCAAAATGACGACGCGTTTGATGCCAGGAACAAAGCCAGTCCTGCAATATCTTCGGGTTCTGCTAATTGGGGCAATGCCTGTTTAGCTAAAACCTGTTTTAAAATTTTTTCATTCCCGGTTAATGCGTCACTGAATTTTGTTTTAATTAAACCCGGACAAATCACATTGGCCCTGATATGATCAGCACCCCATTCTTTTGCCAGCACTTTAGTCATGGCAATTAGAGTGGCTTTACTGATGCTGTATAAACCCAACCCCAGCCCGGGTGAAAGACCTTCGATGCTGCTGATATTGATGATGGAACCGCCGCCCCGTTGTTTCATTACCGGGTAACACAGTTTGCAAAACGCCAATGGGCCCTTTACATTTACCTGCATAATTTTATCAAACAGGTCACTGTCGGTATCGGCAATGGGTCCAAAGCTTGGATTGATGGCGGCATTGTTGACTATAATATCAATACCGCCAAATATTTTCACCGTTTGTGCCACCAGGTTTTTGATCTGTGCGTCATCGCCCATATGTGCGGCTATACCAATTGCGTCTATGCCTTCTGTTATTAGTGCCCGGGCTGTTTCGTTAACCGCATCCTGCTTACGGCTGGCCAGCACAATTTTTGCACCCTGCTGGCCCAATGCCATGGCAATGGCTTTACCTATGCCTTTGCTGGCACCCGTTATAATGGCTACTTTATCGTTGAGCCTAAATTGGTTTTGAATGGTCATGATGATTAGCAGTTATTAAATTACAAATACTCCTTTCAGGCTCTCACCCGTTAAGTTAAGTGAATAATTTTATGATTGGCATTTTTTTAATAACCACTAAAAGATTGCCAACTAAAAAGGGTTTTGCTGAAACAGTTATACAGAATTAAAGGATAATAATACCCCACGTACTTATACCAACCCAAATTTCTACATATAAATACTTAGTCTAACCTAAATTATATAACTACAAAGCACAATTAACAGCTTAAAATGGCTGATTTCTCTCAAAAATTACCGCTATTTGTATAGAGAAATATTTTCGCTTACCTGTTTACAAAAAATATTTCTTAACCCATTAAATAACTAATATCATAAATTATGAAACCACAGTATTTTATATTTTCCATCATTATTTTTTTGCTGAGAGGCTTTGGCATAAAAACAGTTTTTGTTTTACCTGAATTATTTATTTCAGGTAATATGCCATTAATACTTCTACCTGCAGGGGCTATTTATAAACAGCAGTCGGCATATTAACAGGGCAGAAAAAAGAAAGCACATGGAGAATAATCATACCCTAAAATAAAATAACTATGAAAAAAATAACAGTGGCTATTGTTGACGACCATAAATTGATTCGCGAAATGTGGACCATGCTGTTTGCAAGCAAAGACAAAATTGAGGTCATTGTAGAAACGGGCGAACTGGAAGAATCCATTGAGCTGATCAGGGTAAAAAAGCCCGACATCATTTTACTGGACATCAATTTTCCCAAGGGATCGGGCCTCGACGTGATGCCTCGGCTGAAAGAGATTTCACCACTGTCGAAGATCATCGTCATTACCATGCACAACCAGCCCGCCTACGTTAAAAAAATGATGCGCCTGGGTGCTAAAGCCTATATTACAAAAGATGCTTCTAATGATGAGATGTTTAAGGCCATTGATGTGGTGATGAAAGGTGGTATTTATCTATGCAAAGAAATTAGCGAAAGCTTAGCAAAAAAGGTATCGGGTACAGGTGCCCAAAAACAAGATGTAAAAGAATTATCCATTCGTGAAATTGATGTGGTTAAACTTATAAAAGACGGGTTCTCTTCAAAAGCTATTTCGGAGCAGCTGAAAATTTCCATCCGTACGGTGGAATTACACCGCCATAATATTCTGAAGAAGCTGAATTCAAAAAACACAGTCTCATTGATTAATTATATCAATACAACTGATTTAAGTTTTAATTGAGTAATCCCCATCAGGCTTGTTTAATGCAGGGCTTTTGTATTGATGAAATTATTCCCAAAATAACTTGTATTATTTATACCTGAGAGAGTGAACACCCCCGCCAGTATGCCTACAAGCGGGTTTGCAATAGTGCACTATTAAATTGATTGTACCCGGTTGCATCTATTTACTATAAAAAATTATTACTCGCCTTGGTTCCTGTCTCCACGAACCAGTTATTAATTTACAATTGCTGGATTAAAGCAACCGTGGCAGAAAGATGGCTCGTAGAGATCAAGGACTCACCTGCGCATTTGAATTAAAAACTTGCTTTATAAAAATTATGCAGACAGCATCTAAGAGTAGAATTACCGATGTACAGGCTACAGTAGCAAAAAAGCCAGATATAGCTGCTTCCCGAAATCGGTCTGTATTCGATTTCGGGGCTCTTTTTTTGTTTCTTTTTTGGAGAAGCAAAAAAGAAAAATAAAAAAATCAACACGCTATAATTAAATCGCCTTGGTTCCTGTCTCACGAACCAAAATAAGCCAACACAGACTATCTACCAGTGGCTTACTTTTGCCAA
>CANKNL010000329.1 GCA_947483345.1 Chitinophagaceae bacterium
CTATTGCCTTCTACTACCGATAGTTATTATGTAAGAGCAAAAGATGCTGCAGGTAATATTTCGGCAAACAGCAGTACTTTAAATGTTACAACTAGTGACGCTGAAATAATTCCTCCAACCGACCCTACCAATTTAGCATCATCGATAATTACAAAAATAAGCTTTACGCTTAAATGGACAGCATCAACTGACAATGTAGGTGTTGTCGGTTATGATATTTACAAAGATGGGGTGAAAATAAATACATCATTAAATACAACAACCACTTATAATGTTACAGGATTAACAGCTGCCACCAGTTATTCAATGACTGTAATTGCGAAAGATGGAGCTGGTAATCAAAGTGCTGCCAGTGTTCCACTTTTGGTAACAACACTTACAGCAACTGCACCTACCGAAACCTTTACACAACGCACTATCTTAGCCAATCAAAGAATGCCGCATGACCTGGTATACGGACCGGATAATAATATCTGGTTCACCGAAAGATTTGCCGGCAAAGTGAGTTTTGTAAATCCGGTAACAAAGGTTAAGACTACCGTACTTACTTTGGGTTCGGCAATGGTTCAGGTTGGTGGCCAGGATGGATTAATGGGACTTGCTCTACATCCTGAATTCAATACCGGAAAGCCTTTTGTATATATTTCTTACACATACCAATCCCTTAGCATTACGGTACGTAAAACCAGAATTGAAAGATATACTTACAATTCAACCACACAGGTTCTGGAAACGCCGGTTACTGTATTGCAGGATATTCCCGGAAGCAATGATCACAATTCAGCAAGAATAGCAATAGGGCCCGATCTGAAATTATATTATTCGGTTGGTGATATGGGGGCTGGGCAATTTGATAATATTAATCGTGTAAGTAATGCACAAAACCAGAATATTTATGAAGGAAAGATCCTCAGACTAAATACAGAAGCTGATGGTTTGGGTTCTTTTATTCCAACTGATAACCCATTCGCAAATGCAGTTTATACGTTGGGACATCGGAATCCACAGGGATTGGTATGGGGCAAGGTAAATGGTGTTGATATTTTATACAGTGATGAACATGGCCCTTACAGTGATGATGAAATTAATATAATTCAAGTTGGACGAAATTATGGTTGGCCCAATGTTGTTGGCTGGTGCGATGGTAATTATAACGGAAGAACAACTGGCGGTTACACTATTGTAAGTGAACAGGCAAACTGTGCATTATTAAATGCAAAAGAACCATTACGTTCCTTATTCCCTTCTACCAATCCGCCAACGGGGGGAGATAATATGTTGTGGCCATCTGTTGCACCATCAGGATCAGATTTTTACGGAAGCACCGGCATCATCGGCTGGCAAAACTCATTACTAGTAACTAATTTGAAAAAAGGTACCGTTTCCAGATACCAATTAAGCAATGATGGACAAAGCATCATTTCGGATACCATAGATTATTTCCGCGGACTTGGAAGATTCAGGGATATTGTTGTATCGCCCGACGGATTGAAAATTTATGTTGCCTATGATTCAAGTGGTTCCACTTCGGGTCCAACAGGTGGGGTTACTACAACTCCTGCAAACCCGGGAAGTATTCTTGAGTTTACCTATGTGCCACCTGCTCCTTTTGCGCCGCCTTATACCAACAAGATCAAAGAAGAGCTTAAAGACATAAGTATTGATGTATATCCAAACCCTGCAAGCAGTTATTTTATAGTTTACAATTATAAAGATGCTGGCAGCCGGATAATAGAATTGGCAGATCTGAGTGGAAGAATTGTTGACAGAAAAAAATCGGTTGCCATGACAACCAGAATAGAAACAGACTTGCTGCCAAATGGATTTTATATTTTGAAAATAACAGACGAAAAAGGGAAACCGATCCGGACACAAAAAATTATTGTACAGCATTAATTAAAACTGAAACCTATTTCAAAGAGGCTGTCTTAAAAAGGCAGCCTCTTTTTTTATTTTATAAATTCAGATTTTAACCATAGCGTTTCAACCACCACTAATCCATGCAACTGGCCTCCACGATTATAGGATAATGGCCAAAATCTGAACAGGCCCGGCTGAGTAAAATTTAATTTTTATAAGTACTACAATTCCAGTGCACCATTTGGAGAAGTCCTTGTGTATAAAACAATTTTATATTGATCGGGGAGCCGGCAAAGGCAAATTTACTCTCTGCTAAATAAGTTACATTTGCGTGCAAATGTAAAACATGAAACAAATTTCGCTAACGTTGTTTACTTTTTTTATCTTAACAACTGCGCATGCACAAACCAGTATTAAATTAGATGAGGTTAATCTACATATAGGCGACAGTGTTAGTGTTTGTGGCAAAGTGGCTGATTTACGGTACTTTGAGAATAGCAAGAACCAACCTACTTTTTTAAATATCGGTGCTACATACCCTAATCAGCAATTGACCCTGGTTATTTGGGGAGACGCCAGAAAACTATTTACCGGTAAGGTGGAAGACCTGTTGAATAAAGATATCTGCATCACAGGCCGCCTCATTCTGTACAAAAATAAACCCGAAATAATAATTGAAAAGCCTGAGCAAATCAGTATCCAATAAGCATTTTTAAAGAGACCGGGCAACTGTTGATTACTTTAAACCAAAGCTTTGTTTAGCAAAGCTTAGGATGACAGTGCATACGTACCTTTTGGATTTAACTACTCAACTAAAACTTAATAACTACGTAAATAATATTTTATTCCATTTGCATTAATCACCGAGGACCCGGATTTAAGACTGCTGCTATATTGCTCAAAAGATGAATAATAGGTAAATGTAAACCGATCGATACTTTTAATTTTGCCACGAAAGGCCTTATCTTCAAATGAACTGTAATAATTAAAAGCCGTTGATCCCAAATTCTTCAATTTCCCCTGCAAATCGGCATTGTCATAAGATGCATACCAGGTAAGCATTTGCCGTCCGAGGGTTTTAATAAGGCCCCGGCAGGCGGCGTCTTCATAAGGTAAGTAATAATCGAGGTTTACAGAACCGATGGCTTTAAGTTTTCCTTTAAGCGCCTCATTTTCATAAGCGGCATAATAAGTTAATAGTGTTTTGCCAATATATTTTACTTTGCCACGTATCGCCTCATCATCATTTTGTGAATAATATTCTATCCTGCCAACATAAGGCAGTAAATCGCCATTGTAATTTTCCTGGTAGCCAATATATCGGTCA
>CANKNL010000330.1 GCA_947483345.1 Chitinophagaceae bacterium
GTTTTGAACCTTTATCGCCACCCCCCGTTTTACTGAACATATACCAGTAATACCCCACAATTGCTAAAACAACTATGACAAGACTTAAAATTATTTTTTTTATCATTACATATTTTTTGCAAATCTAACTACTCAGTAAATATATTGCTGTAATTATGCAATAAATTTTGATATTATAACAGTTATTTCTCTTTAAGGTTCGATAATCGTTATTTTTGCCGCTTATTACAAACCGCTCTAAAATATTTTATGCTTTTAGGATTACAAAATGTAACATTTGAATTTGGTGCCAGAACAATTGTTGAAGATGCTACCTGGCATATACAACCCAATGAACGCATTGGGCTTATTGGTTATAACGGAACAGGTAAATCAACCTTATTAAAAGTATTGACAGGACAATTCACACCTAACAAAGGTACAGTTGAAAAAGGCCGGGAAACCACGATCGGATTTTTACACCAGGATTTATTGAGTTTTGATACAGAAGATTCCATTCTGGAAGTTGCCATGGGGGCTTTTGAACGGGTAAAAGAACTTGAAAAAGAAATAGAAGCTATAGGTAAAAAACTTGAACAAACCGGAGATGAGTCTTTGGCACACGATTATGCTGACCGGTTACATGAGCTTGAAATACTAGGAGGTTATGATATTCACCACAAATCAGAGGAAATATTACAAGGATTAGGATTTGCAAATGCCGATTTACAAAAACCCTATAAACTATTTAGCGGGGGCTGGAGAATGCGGGTATTATTGGCCAAAATGATCTTAATGCACCCCGACGTATTACTTTTGGATGAACCCACAAATCACCTGGATCTACCCAGTATCGAATGGCTGGAAAAATATCTGATCCATTATCCCGGAGCAGTTGTAATTGTAAGCCATGATCGGTATTTTTTAGACAGGATGGTAACAAAAGTTGTAGAATTATACCAACAAGAATTACATTTTTTTACAGGTAATTATTCCTTTTACGAAACAGAAAAAGCGCTGCGTATTGACATTCAAAAAAAGGCTTACGAAAACCAGAAGGATTATATCAGACAACAGGAAAAATTTGTAGAACGTTTTAAAGCAAAAGCTAGTAAAGCAGCAGCAGCACAAAGTATTGTAAAACGATTGGATAAACTGGAAAGAATTGAGGATGTTGAAATAGAGCGGCCAAATATGCGTATAAATTTTTCGGTTGATAAACAGCCAGGCAGAATACTTTGTACTTTAAAACATGTATCTAAAAGCTTTGGCGATTTAAAGATAATAGAAGATACGGGTGCAGAGATTGACCGTGGGGATAAGATTGCATTAATAGGTGCCAACGGAAAAGGTAAATCAACTTTATTAAGAATCATTGCTGGCGTAGAACACTATACCGGCAACCGCATTTGGGGACATAACGTTGATGATTCGTTTTATGCACAGCACCAGTTAGAGGCTTTGGATATTAACAATACCGTATTGGAAGAAATGAAAAATAGCCGGAGTGGAAAAACAGATTTGGAATTAAGAAGTTTGTTGGGTTGCTTTTTATTTAGTGGTGATGATGTAGATAAAAAAATTAAAGTCTTAAGTGGTGGTGAAAAAGCAAGGGTGGCACTGGCTAAAACCATCGTAAGTAAAGCCAATTTTCTTTTATTGGATGAACCTACAAATCATCTGGATATACATTCTGTTGACTTATTGATTGAATCGCTGAATAAATATGAAGGTAGTATTGTGCTGGTTAGCCATGATCGGTATTTCATCAGTCGCCTTGCCAATAAAATATGGGAGATTGAAGACCTGAAGATCCGGGAATTTAAAGGCACCTATAAAGAATGGGAAGATTGGAAATCAAGAAGGGAAGCAGAAATGCGCAATGAACAAAAAAAGAAGTCAAGTCCTGTTGAAGCTGCCGAGATTATTCCCCCTGTCAATTTAAAATCAGAAGACAAAACTGACCAACGGTCTGCTGTTGATAAAGAATTAAAAAAGGAATTACAAAAACAAAAAAATCTATTTCAGCAGCTGGAAGATAAAATCGCCAAGCTTAACAAAAAAAAGACTGAGCTGGAACTGGCCCTGTCAATGCCTGATGTTTACGGAAACAAGACTAAATTTCTTGAAACTGAATCTGCCTATTCAACAATTACAGAGGATCTTAAAAAAGCCAATTCTGAATATGAAATTGTTTTTGAAAAGCTAATGGGGCTTGAAGATAAGGCCTGATCTGTATTTCTACTGTTAGGAGTAACCAAGCATGTAAATAAATGCCGTGTTGCAAATCGTATCAGCCTGTAAATAATCACCAGCCTATTTTGCAAGGCGACCATTTTATTTTAGACAAGATCTGTTGCCCAATGCAATTCTACATCTTATTTACCTTATAAAGAATTCGCTCTATAGCGTATTGATTTAATCCTTAATAACTCCCTGTTCGTAGCCATTTTAATCAACATTTTAAGAACGAGATACCATAAAAAAAATCCCCCGATCATCGGGGGATTTTTTTTATAAAATCAATTAAGTCGTATTAATAATTTTTCAAAGTCATTTCAACTCTTCTGTTCTTAGCACGGCCAGCAGCAGTTTTGTTATCTGCAACCGGTGTTCCCTGTCCGTATCCGGTTGAAGTAAGACGGCTTTCAGCTATCCCTTTACCAACTAAATAAGCTTTTACAGCAGCAGCCCTGTTTTCGGATAAAATTTGATTTTTATCTTCTTTACCGGTATTATCTGTATGACCATCAACAGCTACTTTGTAGGTTGTATTCTCATTAAGAATAGCAACAACCTCATCTAATTTACTATTAGACTTGGCCAATAATTTGGCACTGCCTGTAGCAAAGAAAACATTTTGTGCAGCTCTGTTCACTTTCTTAATCACTTCTTCGCTGATAACAGGACAACCAAAGTTAGAAGCTGGTCCTTTTTCATTGATACACTTATCTTCTTCATCATTTACACCATCGCCATCAGTATCTGGTATTGGACAACCCTGGTAACGGGCAATACCCGGAACAGTTGGACATTTATCAGATTCGTCATTAATACCATCTTTATCAGTATCAGGTATTGGACAACCCTGGTAACGGGCTAAACCTGGTACATCCGGACATTTATCATCAGCATCTGTAATGCCATCTCCGTCTCTGTCTGGGCAACCTTGTAAAGAAGCCAAGCCTTTAACATCAGGACA
>CANKNL010000331.1 GCA_947483345.1 Chitinophagaceae bacterium
AATCATTCAACGCTTTATTATGAGCCGTATAATTATTTTCATGTAAAGTAGAGTCGGCCTTTGTTGTAGATGATATGAAAGCAATACGCTCTTGCTGAATCAGCCTTCCCAGTGTGGCAGCAAACTTTTGATACTGCTCATATAAAATATTTTCTTTCGACCCCGTTACAACAGTTTTATTAACCAGGTCGGCTGTATCTGCCGATACGGAAATAACCTGTTCTTTTCCAATTAAAAACTCAGTCCTTATTTGTTTGCCCGGAAAAAAAATGGCATAAATACCAGGGGGTAAATTCACCGGTCCTTTAAAAATGGCCGTGCCATCATTGCCAATAGCAGCAGAATCTGCTATATTAAAATTGTTACCCATGTAATAGGTCAGATAGGTGATTCCGCTTGTATAGCCCGGGGCTTTAAAATTAACCTGAAAGCCCTGGCTAAAAGCTGTGCCTGTCATTAATGTGGCAAAAAATAAAACTAAATATTTTTTCATCGTTAATTATGGATAGCAAATGTATTTAAAATAGGTGGTTTTTGCACATATAACAGGTTGACAACAGTTTAACAATTACAATTCATTAACAAAACAATAATGATGATTAATGCGGTATTTTTGCTGCCGTGAGAAAAAAAGACAAAAGAATTATACTGGAAAACCTGTTGATAACCGATTATGCGGCCGAAGGAAAAGCCCTTGCCAAGCTAGACGGCAAGGTTATTTTTATCAGCGGAGCTGTGCCGGGAGATATAGCCGATGTATTGCTTACCAAAAATAAAAAAGACTGGGCAGAAGGCAGGGTTTTAAAAATCAAGGCATTTTCTAAAGAAAGGGTAACCCCTTTTTGTAGCCATTTTGGTATTTGCGGCGGTTGTAAATGGCAAATGTTGCCCTATCCAAAACAATTGCAATACAAGCAACAGGAAGTAGAACAAAACCTGCGTCGTATTGGAAAAGTTGAGCTGCCCGGGATTTTACCAATAATTGGTGGAGACGATACGGTGCATTACAGAAATAAGCTTGAGTTTACAGGGAGTAACAAAAGGTATTTATTACCCGAAGAGATAGCTACAGATAATCTTATTCAGGGCAATGCTCTGGGCTTTCATGTGCCCCGTATTTTTGATAAAGTGATTGATATTAATGACTGTTATTTAATGGATGATGTAAATAACAAGATCAGAAATACCATACGTGCTTTTGCACTAGAAAATAAATTTTCTTTTTATGATATACGGGAACATACCGGCTGGTTGCGCAATATCATCATACGTTTAAGTACCACCGGCGAGTTAATGGTTAATATCTGTTTAAATTATGATGAGGAAACAGATAGAACAAAACTCTTTGATCATCTGTTAAATCAGGTGCCGGGGATAACAACATTATTGTATACCATTAATCCCAAATGGAATGACAGTATTTACGACCTCACGCCACAGGTTTTTTTTGGTAAAGGGTTTATTACCGAAAAACTGTCGGCAGGACCCGATGAGGACGCGTTTGAATTTAAAATATCTGCTAAATCTTTTTTTCAAACCAATACCAAGCAGGCCGAAAAATTATATACCGTTACAAGAGATTTTGCCGCGCTAACCGGACATGAAATTGTGTATGACCTGTATTGCGGAACCGGCAGTATCGGCATTTTTGTGAGTAAGCTGGCTAAAAAAATAATTGGGGTTGAAGTGATAGAAGAAGCGATTGCGGATGCAAAAGAAAATGCAGCAATTAATAATATCAATCATGCAGAATTTTTCAGCGGCGATGTAATTAAAATTTGTAATGATGAATTTTTTGGGGTGCATGGCAGGCCCGATGTGATTATTACCGATCCGCCACGTGCCGGCATGCATGAAAAACTGGTTATTAAACTACTGGAAATAGCTGCACCCAAAATCGTTTATGTAAGCTGCAATACAGCCACACAGGCCCGCGACCTTGGATTATTGAGTGAGAAATATGCCATTGAAAAAATTCAACCGGTAGATATGTTTCCGCATACCCATCATATAGAATGTGTGGTATTGTTAAAATTAAAATAAAGATTATTCAACTAAATTTGTAAAATGGCTTTTAATAATTACGGAAACAGGTTTCAGCGAACCACGCCCATCGTGTTGAATTTGATCATTATAAATGCATTGGTTTATTTAATACAGTTTATGTTTGATGGCCCCGATGAAAAAATTTCCCGGGAAATTGCCTTATTCCCCTATCAAACCATATACTTTAAACCCTACCAGTTAGTAACCCATATGTTTGCACACGGCGGGTTCTTTCATTTATTTTTTAACATGTTTGTGTTGTGGATGTTTGGCACCATGCTGGAAAGGGTTTGGGGCCCTAAACGATTTTTTATTTTCTATTTTGCCTGTGGCTTGGCTGCCGGGATTGCTCACTTATTATTAGAAAATGCACCGGCAGTGGGCGCTTCGGGAGCCATTATGGGCCTGTTTGCAGCCTTTGCTTATCTTTTTCCTAACACCGAATTGATCATTTTTCCGATACCGGTTCCTGTAAAAGCCAAATATGCCGTTGCTATTATGGCCGCGTTTGATTTGTTCGGAGGGGTTTATTCTGCTGGCAGCAATATTGCCCATTTTGCCCATTTAGGCGGATTGGCAATGGGGTTTATTTTGGTAATTTACTGGAACAAGACTGATAAAAAAACGTTCTATTAATGAACATAATTACCTGTTTTTAAGGTTTGGTTTATAATTTTATAAGGATAAGCATTTTATTATGGGCGAATCAGATCGGTATTTAGATTATAAAATAAAAAGGCAACGCTTTACTTTGGGACAGCCCGATAATGCACTGATGTGGCTGTTTGTACTTAATGTTATTTTCTTTCTTGTTTTGGCTACCATTAAAGTTGCGATTGCTGTTAATGATAATTCAGCTTCCGTTTTTTATTCTCAGGTGGTAAACAGGTTTTCTTTACCTGCGGATGCCGGTAAACTGTTTAGCCGGCCATGGACCGTATTGACATCCATGTTTAGTGATACAGAATTGTTTAGGGCCATAAGTAATATGTTGTGGTTATGGGTTTTTGGCGGCTTGCTACAAAACTTAACAGGGAATAAAAAATTAATACCGGTATACTTATATGGCGGTATTGCAGGGGCCTTGTTTTTTGTGGTGGCCACCTATTTAAT
>CANKNL010000332.1 GCA_947483345.1 Chitinophagaceae bacterium
AGTTGCCGTTTGTCTTTTAGTAACTGTAATATCTGTTGCTTTGCAGAATTTGCTTTTTAATAATCCCTCTGCAATGGCAGAACCTAAATTTCCGCCACCGATAATGGCAATTTTATTTTTCATTATTTTTTTTAATAGAACCTGTTTTGCGAAAGGTAGTTTCTAACATAATCATCAATGCCTTTCTCCAGTGAATAAAAATCCTTGTGATAACCGGCAGCTTTTAATTTATCCATACTGGCTTCGGTAAAGTATTGATATTTATCACGGATGTCTTCGGGTATATCAATGTATTCAATATGGGGCTGCAGATCCAATCCGGCAAAAGTTGATTTTACTAGTGCATTAAATGACCTGGCTTTACCAGTGCCCAGATTATAAATAGCAGAAGCTAATTTTGAATTTTGACTTTTGACTTTTGAATTTTCCATCAGCCAAAAACAAACTTCAATCACATCTTTTACATAAATAAAATCACGCAGTTGCTCGCCATTTTCAAAGCCGGCTTTATGCGATTTAAATAATTTCACTTTCCCGCTTACTTTTATTTGATTAAAAGAATGAAATATCACGCTGGCCATACGGGCTTTATGGTATTCATTAGGTCCGTAAACATTAAAGAATTTTAAACCGGCCCAAAATGGCGGGTGCGTATCCTGGTGCAATACCCATTTATCAAATTCATTTTTTGAAATGCCATAAGGATTAAGCGGTTGAAGCCGTTCTATCAGGGTATGGTTGTCATCATAACCCCATTCTCCTTCGCCATAAGTAGCCGCAGATGATGCATATACCAACGGTATATTATTAATGGTGCAATAGTGCCATATTTTTTGGGAGTACTCTACATTTAAATGCTGGTGCACTGAATAATCAAATTCGGTAGTATCGGTTCTGGCACCAAGGTGAAAAACAAAACTAACGGCAGGCTTTTCTCTTTGAACCCAGTCAAAAAATTCTTCCCGTTCAACCCGTACTAAATATTTTTTGTGTAGCAGATTCAGTTCTTTCTCTTCATCATCAAACTCATCTACTAAAATTAAGTTTTCAAATCCTTGCTGGTTTAAATAGCTTACCATGCAGGATCCGATGAAGCCGGCTGCGCCGGTAACTACTAGTGCCCCCTCCAAACCTCCCCTTGTGTGTAAGACTTTTAAAGATTCCGATGCGTTATAATTCTTTTCTAAATTCATGTATCTTTTATTGTTTTATAAAGCTGCCAGCGCATGCTCACTGTCATGGCCCGCCAATAAATTGGCAATGGCATTGTCATATTTTTCTTTCCAGTCGCTAACGGTTCCCCAATCTGCTTCATTAATTCTAATATTACCTGAAGTAACTTTTCCTAAATAAGTTACGGTCATTTCCATCTTCTCCAGCAGCATGTTAAAATCGTTGCGGTTTTCTTTTGAAACAGTTATCACCACACGGCTTTGTGCTTCGCCAAACCAGTATGCATCTGACCTCACCCCCAACCCCTCTCCAAGGGAGAGGGGGGTGGAGAAACCCAGATTTCTATTAAAGCAACTTTCAATCAGTGTAACAAATAACCCGCCTTCACTCACATCGTGTGCCGAGTTGATTAATTTTTTATGGATCATTTTACTTACTTCATGCTGCACTTCAAATTCTTCGTCAATATCAAAATACGGACAGGGTGAAAATTCCACGCCATGAATTTTATGTAAATATTCAGATGAGTTGATATCATTGCGTTGGGTACCTACTAAATAAATTTCATCATCTTCCTGTTTAAAATCCATGGTCATTTTATCAGCCACATTATCCAACAGGCCCACCATACCAATAGTAGGCGTAGGATACACAGCACCATCGGGTCCCTGATTGTAAAAGCTAACATTACCGCCGGTTACAGGGGTATCAAATTTTATACAGGCTTCGCCCATGCCTTTTATGGCATGTACAAATTGATAATACACTTCAGGGTCAAACGGATTTCCAAAATTTAAACAGTTGGTAACGCCCAGCGGTTGGCCACCACTGCAAACAATATTGCGTGCTGCTTCGGCAACAGCGATCATGGCGCCTTTGTAGGGATCGGCAAAAACATAACGGCTGTTACAATCGGTTGTTAATGCCAAAGCTTTGTTGGTTGGTTTTGCCAGCACAATGGCTGCATCACTCGGTGCATTGGTACTCGCATTGCCTGTACCCACCATGCTGTCGTATTGCACGTATACCCATTTTTTGCTGGCGATATTTGGTAGTTGGATGATCTGCTCTGCAATAGTTTTTAAATCTTTTGGAACTTCAATTGTTTCAGGGTCAAATGCTTTTATTTTTTCAAAATAGGTTGGTTCGGTGTATGGCCTGTCGTACACAGGGGCGCCACCGCCTAATACCAGTTCATAGGCTGGTAGTTGGGCTTCCAATTTTCCATCTACAAAAAAATGTAAAAGGCCATCGTCTGTTACTTCGCCAATTTCGCTGCAGGGCAGATCCCATTTTTTAAAAACATCCAGCACCAGTTGTTCTTTTCCTTTTTCGGCAACCAATAACATACGCTCCTGGCTTTCGCTCAACAGCAGTTCCCAGGGCTTCATATCTTTTTGCCTTGTGGGTACTTTATCAAGGTCAATGCGCATGCCCATTTCTCCTTTTGCACTCATTTCGGAGGTTGAGCAAATGATGCCTGCTGCTCCCATATCCTGCATACCCACCACCGCTCCGGTTTGTATTACTTCTAAACAGGCTTCCAGTAATTTTTTTTCCTGGAAGGGATCACCAACCTGCACGGCGGGTAAATCTTCTGCACTGTCGGCGGTAATATCGGCCGATGCAAAACTGGCTCCGCCAATTCCATCCTTACCGGTTGCACTACCTACAAAAAAAACAGGATTGCCTTTTACTGTACCTGAAGTAGCAGATACGGTTCCGCCATTTTTTAAGATACCAACACTCATGGCATTCACCAACGGATTGGTATGATAGCAGGCTTCAAAATAAACCTCGCCCCCAACAGTAGGCACGCCAAAGCAGTTGCCGTAATGGCCAATGCCATGTACCACGCCTGCCAATAAATGTTGTGTTTTTGCTTCGGTTAAATTTCCAAAGCGTAAAGAATTTAATGACGCTATGGGTCTGGCGCCCATGGTAAAAATATCACGGTTAATGCCACC
>CANKNL010000333.1 GCA_947483345.1 Chitinophagaceae bacterium
AAACCCGGCCCAACCAACAAAGTTGCCATGGGGTATTCCATACCCCCATCGCCGCCCTGTATAAACGAATATTGAGGATATGGATATTTACCAAAGTTCTTTTCCATAAAAGGCAAAACCTTTGCTGCGGCTGTAAGCACTATGCTCCAGGCTGTATCATTTTTAGGATCGTTTTCTTTGTAATTATAAATGGCATGTAACGTTGGTCCGCCATTCGGCATTTTATAAACAAGGTGTTTATAATCGGGATCGGCAGTCCAAACAAAATCATGAATATTTTGACCAACAAAATGCCAGCTTCGTTTTTCCTTATTCGTTGACTTTAATTCTGTACCCGGCATATCATAACCCCAACCAATTTCCTGAGCATTCATTAAAACACCTGTTGCACCCAATTTATATGATTTTTCGATATTAATGGTCACATTAAAATCGCCCCATACACCATAAAACTCTCTGGCCACATAGGGTGTTGGATGCCAGCCTTCATAATCATACTCACATAATTTTGGGTACCACTGACTCATGCTATATCTAACCCCCGTTGTTGGGTTATCTCTTCCGCTACGGCGAATTTGTAAAGGCACCTGTGCTTCAAATTCCATGTCGAAAACAACTTTGGATTTTGCAGCGATGGGTTTGGTTAAATTTACTTCCAGTATGGTTTCGTGATATTTAAAAGGCTGAGAAACCCCATTCATCTTTAATGAAATTATTTTTTGATAGCCTATTTCATCCGGCATAAGATTCATAATTCGGTCTTTTACCCGACCATCCCAATCGGGTCGGTTATTTACCAAAACCTTACCCAACTCAAGGCTTCTCACATCCATACTGCTGTTTGGCTGAAAAGCATTAAAGTATAAATGATAAAACACTTTGTTAAGTGCAATGGGTGAATTATTACTGTATTCCAGTTTTTGTTTACCGTTAAACCGGTTGGTATTTACATCCATATCAATATTCATGGTATACTTAACAGCCTGTTGCCATCGGTCTGCCTGTGCAAATGAAATTGTGCAACATAAAATTGCAAAAAGAAAAGCCATTGATTGCTTCATGAAATAAAATTTAGTATGAGTGAATTTCGGTAAAATAGTTTTATAAAACTGATAAAACTGATAAATGGCTATTCCAGGCCTGCAACAACGATTACGATCTCACCTTTTACCGCTTTTGCATTAAAATGATCATGCACTTCCTGTAATGACCCTCTGGCATTTTCTTCAAATTTTTTGGTTAACTCTCGGCTAACACAACATGGCCTGTTGGCACCAAAATATTGTATAAACTCATTTAAGGTCTTTACCAGCCGCATGGGGCTTTCATAAAAAACCATGGTTCTTTCTTCTTCGGCCAATTTTTTCATCATGGTTTGTCTGCCTTTTTTAAGAGGCAAAAAACCCTCGAAACAAAAACGGTTGGTAGGCAGCCCACTGTTTACCAGTGCAGGCACAAAGGCCGTTGCTCCAGGTAAACACTCTACTCTGATATTATTTTTTATACATTCCCTTACCAGCAAAAAAGCCGGATCGCTTATTCCAGGTGTACCAGCATCGGTTATTAATGCCATGGTTTTACCGCCGGCGAGTTGCTCGGTTAAATGTGTCAGTATCTTATGTTCATTATGCTGATGATAAGGTGTAATGGGCTTTTGAACCTGGTAATGATTTAACAATACAGCCGATGTACGGGTATCTTCGGCCAAAATTAAATCTACCGATTTTAAAATATCAATTGCCCTGAAAGTGATATCAGCCAGATTGCCGATGGGAGATGGAATAAGGTAAAGCACAATTGTAGATTTTAGATTGAAGATTGCAGATTGACGGCAGAATGCAGAATACATCTAAAATCGGCTATCTGCAATCTAAAATATTTTTAACTCACGGTTATCTCATAAACTTCCATCACCGGGTTCGCCAGTAATTTTTTGGCCGCTTCCTCTGCCGTTGCTATAGCCGCTTCGCGGTTCTCAGCTTCTATTTGTAAATCAATATGTTTACCAATACGTACATCTGACACATTATTTAAGCCTAAGTTTTGTAAGCCCCCCATTACTGCTTTTCCCTGGGGGTCTAAAAGGTCTTTTAGTGGCATTACCTTTATCTGAACTGTAAATATCATGATGGTTGTTGTTTATAAAGCAAAGATAAAATAATGTAAACGATAAACACAATGGGTATAGCCAGCCATTGAAAAATAAAAGCTGCTGCTATGGTAACGATCAGTAATATTATTTTAGGCATATTGTTTTTTACTGTGTAATCTTTAAATTTCATAGCCATCATAGGCAGCTTACAAATCATGAGCCAGCTCAACAAAATAATGATGCCATACAAAACCCATTTATTAAAGAGGATGTCAACCACCAATTGATTGTGATTATGCCAGTAAATGAGTGGCAGTGAGGCAACCATTAAACCTACAGCCGGAATAGGTACACCTTTAAATCCAAAAGATTGCGACTCATCCAAATTAAACCTGGCCAAACGCCAGGCACCTGCAGCAGCAAGTATAAAAGCCGGTACCAGCCAAATGACTGAAGCATTCATACCATCTTCTTCCTGGGCCATGCTTATGCGTAAAAACTGGTAAAGGATCATTGCCGGTGCTACGCCAAAACTAACCACATCAGCAAGTGAATCTAATTGCTTGCCCATCTCGGAACTGGCCTTGAACAATCTGGCAACAAATCCGTCCAGAAAATCAATTACAGCAGCAATACCAATAAAGAGTGATGCCATCCATATTTTTTCAGGAATATCAATTAACTGTGTGCCATCTGCTGCATACTGAATAATGATGCCATTTTGCAGGATTACAACTATGGCCAGGCAACCAAAAACTAAATTAAGCAGTGTAAATAAATTGGGGATCTGTTTGATCATTAGTTCTGATTATTTTTTCATGTATGCTTCAATCTCTTCAACCGTAATAGGGATATTTTTCATCAAGTCCTTATTTCCGTTTCTTGTTATCCAGAAATTATTTTCAATACGGATACCCATTTGCTCTTCTTCAATATAGATACCCGGTTCAATGGTAAATACCATACCGGCTTTTACCGGAGCTGTTCTTGTACCTAAATCATGTACATCTAT
>CANKNL010000334.1 GCA_947483345.1 Chitinophagaceae bacterium
AAAAAAAGAAACCTTACAAAAAGTGGCTGAAGGAAAAATTGATATCATCATTGGTACACATGCATTACTCGGCAAGGATGTAAAGTTTAAAGACCTGGGCATCATGATCATTGATGAGGAACAGAAATTTGGTGTGGCCGCAAAAGAAAAATTAAAACAAATCAGGACAACGGTTGATTCTTTAACGCTAACCGCAACACCTATTCCGCGAACCTTACAGTTCAGTTTAATGGGTGCAAGGGATCTGAGCATTATCAATACAGCACCACCCAACCGGCAACCCATACAAACCGAAGTAATGGTTTTTAATGAAGATGCCATCCGTGATATCATTTATTACGAAACCGAAAGAGGCGGACAGGTTTTCTTTATACACAACAGGGTAAATGGTTTGGCAGAGATGAAAGGTTTTATTCAGGGCCTTTGCCCGGATGTAAGTATTGCTTATGCCCATGGACAAATGGATGGTGACGATTTGGAAGATACGATCCTGGATTTCATGGACAAGAAATATGATGTACTGGTATGTACCAACATTGTAGAGAGTGGTGTGGATATTCCGAATGTAAATACCATCATAGTAAACAATGCACACCAGTTTGGTTTAAGTGATTTGCACCAACTGCGGGGAAGGGTTGGCCGCAGTAATAAAAAAGCTTTTTGTTATTTATTTGCGCCGCCAATGAGTACATTACCAGTTGACAGTCGTAAGCGGTTAAGTACACTAGAGCAATACAGCGACCTGGGCAGTGGTTTCCAGATCGCCATGAGAGACCTTGACATACGTGGAGCCGGCAATATGCTGGGCGGCGAGCAAAGTGGTTTTATTGCTGAGATTGGTTTTGAAATGTATCAGAAAATATTAGATGAGGCTATCCGTGAATTAAAACGAACCGAGTTTAAAGAGCTATACAAGGAAGAAATTGCACAACAGGATGATTTTGTTACCGACTGCAGTATTGATACCGATCTGGAGATTTTAATACCCGACAGATATGTGGAGAGTATTACAGAAAGATTAACGCTATATAGCAGGCTTGATAATTGTAAGAACGAATTAGATTTAACAGCATTTCATACCGAAATGACCGACCGGTTTGGCCCTATACCCGCACAGGTTGAAGACCTGTTTACCACGGTACGTTGCCGAAAACTTGCTGTGGACTTAGGTTTCGAAAAACTATTTTTAAAAAACAGTACACTCAAATGTTTCTTTGTAAGCAACCCCGACTCGCCTTATTTTCAAAGTGATATTTTTAATGGCATACTCCTGTTTTTACAAACCGGCACCAACAAAGGCAAATTAAAACAGGTGGGTAAAAATGGGATATTAGTAGTAGAGGATATAAAAACAATGACCGAATTGTTTTCGTTTTTGGATAAAATGAAAAAGAGCATTACCTAAAGTTATCTGATCAACAATACAGTACCCGGTCTCTCAGGCAGCCTTTTATTCTTTTTTCATCACTATTTTTTCATTCACACTGGCCAACACCTGTTTTTTAAAATCAACCAGTTTTGTATAGTCAGCAGCTTTAATAACACGTTCTTTTATTTGAAGCAGGGCAACTGAACTCAACGTATGGGCAGTTGCATCCCATGTATAGTTACAGGTGTACTGTGCAAAGGGAAATTCTACCGATTTATTTTTTGGGATATTTTCTGCAGCAAAGCCAGCCGGGAATTTATAAACCGTTGTATCCATGGACTGGTAGGGGCAGGTAAAATAATAATCCCGCATTCGTTTTTCGTATTCAGGAACCTCTTCATCAAAAATGGGGTATAGCCTTGGTTCAAAAAATAGTTTGCTGCCTGCATTAAAGGAATATATCTTTTCGTAGTTCATTGTTGCAGAAACCTGGTAAGGGTTTGCCTTATTTTTTGAATCACTGATCTCTAAGTTATCGGGTTGCTTCCATTCATTATAGGTAATAAAATACTTTCTTTTTTCATCCTCTTTCAAATCATGAAAACGCATCAGTAATTCATCCCTGCCCTCACCCCTGAGTGTATGTAAAACATTTACTTTAGCGCCGCCATCTTCATTTACCTCAATGACGGTATTGATACTTTCGGTGTTATTTTTATAATCACTTACCAGTGTATTAACCAGTACGCCTCCGTTATCAGTAACCATCATGGCTTTTCGGTTTTCGGTAAAGGGCCCCAGCTCTGCAAAAGGCAATGTGGTACTTGTACACTCCAGCCAAATGGTATCTTTTGCCTGGGGAATACAAAGTATAGCGTGATTAAAATAATTGGCCGGAAAATCTTCCAGTACATGACGGGGAGTTATTCCTCCCTGTATGATGACAATATTTGATTTAACGCCAACAGCATCCAATGCTGATTTTAAATAATTACTCAGCGCTTTGCAATCGCCATATTTTTTATCATCTACAAAGCTTGCCGGAAAAGGCCTTAACCCGCCAATGCCCAACTGTATACTCACATACCGCATATTGTTTTGCATATAATTATAGAGAATAGCAGCTTTGTCTTTATCAGTACTTACATTTTTAACCATATCCCGGTAAAATGATTTTTTATCCTCCGGCAGGCCAGTTGTTTTAGCATAGAGATTATCAATCCATGCACCCAAATTTTTCCAGCTGGTCATATCGCCCTCATAATCATCTAACTGAAATTTATTGGGGCCGATCAAAACCATTGGCTCGTATGAATAAGATGAACCACTGTGTTTTTCGAGTTTATAAGCCATTAAATTTTTTAATTCCCATCTGTAATTAATTTTATTTCCGTCTTGCTTAATTTCCGGCTGAATAACAGTGTTTAACAGTTTATACCTAACACCGAGGTCTGCAGGCACTTCTACTTCAAAAGCAGAATGCTGTACTGATTGCCAGGGCGATTGCATATTGTATGACGGCAAACTGAATATCCCTTTAAATTTTATACTGTAATTAAACTCCACCGTAACAGGATATGCCGGCGCATTCACATTAAAATAAGTTACTTTACCCTCAGGCACCAGGCCATCGCCATAATTTAATGAAGTCATTTCTTTTTTTGTCCAGGTATTTTTTTTATTACCCAAAAGATCGAATATTTTTATTTCCGCTTCATCCAGTACA
>CANKNL010000335.1 GCA_947483345.1 Chitinophagaceae bacterium
TACTAACGCCATATATTATAAACAGCGACATAATTATGCATTAGTAATGTTAGCCAAATCTTCTACCAAGCAGTTCGTACTTCGCCTATCAAAGGGCACATGTTATCTTTGGAAATAACATACAAAGCCGGTCATTGAGATCGGCTTTTTGATTTAGTAGTTTAAAATATCATTTAAATCTTCTACCAAGAAGTTCGTACTTCGCCTATCAAAGGGCACTAAACCCCTCTTTATGAGGGGTTTTCTTATACGCTAAAATTCAGCATTTTCAGTTCCAGCATATGGATTCAGAGAAATTTTGGAAAGAAATACAAATAAAAATAGTTGTACTTTACTTGAAACTTCGAATGATGAAGAAAATATTTATTATCAGTTGCTTATTAACTGCTTCGGTGGTTACCTTTTCCCAATCTTGTGAAGAAAGAGAAACTAAACTTCTGGGATCAACAGGTGCTTCTTTGGCAGGAATGCTTTATAATACTTACGTCCTCATTGGCAGCATTTGCGATGGATATAAAAATAACAATAATACTGTAGCCAAAGTAAATAACTTAATGAATACTCAGAAAAAATTAATTGAGAACTTAATAAAAATTATGGAAGAACTTGGGAATGAAAATATATTGAAAGCTCAAAGCGATAAAGATTTTGCAGCTACAGTTATTCAATTATTAAAAGGATTAGAAAAGCAGGCACAGTTATTATTAGATTATACAACAACTAAAAGTAAGGACACCTTGGACGGATTCGATGAACAAGGAAAACAAAATTGGTCAGCCATCAGCGTATTAATGGGAATAAAATAATGAACCTATTATCATCACAACAAGGCTCCCCTCCCACTGACGCAGATATGCAGCATGGCTTAGTGAGTTGGCGTATCTGTGCCATGCCATACTCATACCATCAAAAGCTCTAACAGTGGGTGTATAATTATTTATAGAGTTTTATTGGCACAGATACGCTTACGCTCATTTATCTATCGCTGCATATCTGCGCTAGGTGGAGTAAAAGCCGATAGTGATAATTAATTAGTCTTTTACACATCTTATAGCCAATCCTTCATAATACTCATTCATATAGGTCATAGCATTAGGATATTTAGTAGCATTATCGGAAGCTTTTAGAGAAAAAGACCCACCACCACCATAACGCTTATCAGAAGCCCACCACGTACCTGTAGTATGCTCATAAAAAGAACTAGGTTCAATATATTCTCCATAGTAGTTTATATACGAAATAGGCAACCCATTGAATCCACTTGAATTTGTTCCAAAATTCTCATTCCAACCCGATTTACTTTTCAGTTTATTTCCTGCATAATATTGACCGCCGAGTGTTGCAATTAATTGGTCATACTCTTTAACCGTTGGTATATGCCATCCCAATGGAGCCAAGCCTCTTGTGTCTATAACAGCATACCAATTATAAAAATAGCAAGACAGATTTTTATTGTCTATTTTAATTGTTAACTTAAAGTAGGCTGGCTTTTTTTCATCATTGGTAACTTTTTTCCATGCTTTTTCATTCTTTGCATAAAAGATTTTATCCCCGTTTTTAAATTTGTCAATATTTAGATTTTCTGTCATCCAAATTTGATTTCCAATTTTTGTTGTTTCATAATCTGTTTGGGCTTTAAAAGAATACAAAAGAGTAATAAGCAGGCAAATTGTGATTAATTTTTTCATTTTTTAGGTTTTGTTAAATATCAATCTAAATAATTAGAAAACAAAAAAATGGGCGAAAGTTTTAACGCCTCAAAGAAATCTTGATTAACCCCCACTGACGCAGATATGCAGCATGGCTTAGTGAGTTGGCGTATCTGTGCCATGCCATACTCATACCATCAAAGGCTTTAACAGTGGGTGTATAAATATTTATAGAGTTTTATTGGCACAGATACGCCAACGCTCATTTATCTATCGCTGCATATCTGCGCCAGGTGCTGTATATTTCATTACATTGCAAATTCATTCAAAATCATTTTTATGGATACATCTTCATTCCTGCTTTATGGAGCCAATGGTTATACCGGTAAATTAATTGCGCAACTTGCCAAAGCGTATGGCTTAAAACCCATACTGGCAGGGCGACGAGAAGAGGTATTAGAGCCCATGGCAAAAGATTTGAATACCTCGTACCATGTTGTTGACTTAAATGATAACGCAAAACTGGAATCTGTTTTAAAAACAGTGCCACTGGTATTACATGCTGCAGGCCCGTTTAAAAAAACAGCTAAACAAATGATTGAAGCCTGCCTTAAAACAAATACCCATTATATTGATATTACCGGCGAAATTCCGGTTTACGAAATGGCTAAAACATATCACGATGCTGCTTTAGAGGCCGGCTTAATGCTGATGCCCGGGGCTGGTTTTGATGTGGTGCCCACCGATTGTATAGCCCTTTTCTTAAAAAATAAATTACCCGATGCAACCAAATTAAAATTAGCATTTGCATCTATCGGCGGTGGTCTTAGTCATGGTACTGCCTTAACCATGGCCGAAGGCATGGGCGAAAAAAGTGCAGAAAGAAAAGATGGCAAAATCATCAGTGTACCACTCGGACATAAAGGGATGTGGGTTGATTTTGGGCTTAAGAAATTATTTGTAATGACCATCCCCTGGGGAGATATTTCTACGGCTTATACCACTACCGGCATTCCCAATATTGAAACCTATACCGGTGTTTCGCCCAAAACTTTTAAACTCTTGAAATGTCAGTTTCTGTATAACTGGCTGTTGCGAACGTCGTTTATGCGTAATAAGGCCATTCAAAAGATCAAGCATAAACCTGCAGGCCCTTCTGATGAAAAACGTAACAACAGTAAAGGCCTGGTGTGGGGTGAAGTAAAAAATGAAAATGGACAAACCGCACAGGCCAGATTAATTGGCCCGGATGGCTCTACGCTCACGGCGCATACCAGTTTAATCATTGCAAAAAAAATACTGGATGGCCATTTTAAACCGGGCTATCAAACTCCCGCCGGTTGCTATGGTGCCGATCTGATACTGGAAGCACCGGGTGTAACCAGAGAAGAGTTATAAAAAAACA
>CANKNL010000336.1 GCA_947483345.1 Chitinophagaceae bacterium
GTTATTATTAAAATACGATTTGTTTACAGGCTCCCTAATAAGGCAGAAATTATCGAAATTATAGGGGTCGTATTCGCCTGGGCTCAGGTAATCGTAAAACCCATGGTCGCTCATGATGATGATGATGGCTTGCGGGTCGCCGGCAACAATGTTTTTTACCAGATTTTTAATAACGGTATTAGTATATTTTAAATAAGAGAGGTAAAGCGATTTATTATACAGGTCGGGTATTTGAACGGCTGAATTAACAGCGCCTGAACTATCCCTAAAATAGGGACCATGGGGCAGAAAGAAATGCGCATAACAAAATTTGGGTTGTGCAGATGTAGCTGATGCACTTTGCAAAACCTTTTCTTCAACTTGTTTATTATAGGCATCATCTTTAAACAAAAGATGTGTTTTTATAAAAGGTATCTGAAACCTGCCCGTGACAAACCACCAGCCAATATCTTTTAACAGGCGATTGTGACCTATTTTATTTGTAAGCAATGCTGCGTGTATAGGAAATAGCCCATTCGATTGCGATAATGCCGGGTAATCCTTCATATCAAACATGGAGTAGTTCTCCATTTTATAATTCATGGCTTTAAATATGGAAAAGACCTGACCATTCCTTATTTCGCCAAAGCGGTGCTGCACATCAGACTGGGTAAGCAGCTGTTTGTTATAATTTTCGGGAACATAACTCATGTTCAAGATGGAAGACATGCTGAATGGTGTAAAGTCGTAATTGGAAAATGTATTCACCACTTTAAAATGCTGCTGCTGCAGGTAATTATACAAGCTGTCGTTTTTAAAACCAAAACTATCCTGCAGGCTTTTGTATCCGGCATATTCATCAAACAGCAAAAAGTATACATTTGGCTTTTGGCTTACTTTATCTAAGTTGAAATTTACCGGACTTGAAGCCGCTGCTTCTTTATAATTGGCATATTTACCAATGAGTAAAAACCCATCGCTAATACAAAACAGCAGGAACAGGATATTTAAATACAATGTGAGTTTTTGATGTAATGGCTTACTTTGTTTGAGCCACCAGATCACGGCCACATTAACCACTATCAATACAGGAATCAGTACAGAATATGATTGCAGGAAATGCAAAAAGGAGGTCGTTTTGATCAGATCGTGAATGGCACCAAAAAACATATACCAAAGGCTGATGAAAAAAGTTATCAGCGACGCAAACAAAACATTTTTTGTAATAACCCAGACAAGCGTATACAATAATGTAATACAAAGAATGATAACTGCTGCCACCCAAAGGACTTCCTTTACATTAAGATAACCATAGTTTTCCACGCTGCCGTGCAGACAAAAAAACGATACCAACAGAAAAAGAAAGAAAGGTATTTTTTTTAATAGCTTCATGCGTTACGTTTCATTAAAAATAAAACCCGGTTGGTATTTCCTGCTTTTTCTTCTTTTATGATTTGATATTTTTGGGTAAAGATGGATTTAAAATTTTCCAGATTGTACTCATCAAAAATATCATTTCGATTTTGCAACAGCAGTTTTACTTTTTCATCACTCTTGGGTACAAACTCAATGATCAGGTGCTCGCCCATCGGGTATAGCCAATTGGCAATTAAATACAAGGGCACATTATGCGCAATGGCCAAATGATGTACAAGTGCTAAAGCCAATACCAGATCGGCTTTAAGCCTTACTGTAATAGACTCCCTTTCTGTATTGGCCCAGCCAATGGCCGGCGATGGCACCGAAAGATTGTTAACCAACGGCAATATGTTTGTGATGCCTTCCTTTTTTATTTTATGATACAATTCATTAATACAGTTACTGTCGGCATCGGTTGCCAGCACATTTTTATCGTCGCCAAAAAGCAAACTGAAATATCCGTCGTTTGCGCCCAGATCAATTACCGTTTTATAGTCGATACTGCTGATGAGCAATTTAACCAATGCTGTTTTAGCTTGGAGATAATCATCACCCAGGATAGTATCAGTATAATAATCATCCCAGGTAGTCTTCACTTTTTTGAGTACTAATTTTTGCACAAAACGGTCTAACCCTTTTAACAGTATCTCGAGCTTTTGTTTTGAAAAATTATTTTCATTGCCGGCCCTTTGTTTTTGCTTTCCCGAAAATTTTGCCTGCAGGTGTACATGTAACAAGGTATTCATATTCCATTTTGATCGTTTGGGCAATAAACTAACCAGTACATCCATGGGTATACCGTTGGGATAAACCGTAAAAAATTTACCGGTATCCGGATGGCAATAATGCATCAGCAGCAAGGGCGCTAAAAAACATTCGCTGAACTGGCGATAGGCGATCCAGGGTTTACCTTCTTCATAATTTTCGAAAGAAAGGGTATCAATAAAGATGGGTTTGCCTTTGTGAAATTGGATATTAAAAGGCGTGGCATCTTTCAGTATCATTTCTTTTTTTAAAGCGGCCATAGCCATCTGTAGGGTAAGCAGGGCCGCATCTTTCCACATATCAAAACTCCATTCGTAAGGATAACTGATGAACGGGATCTGATCGGGCAATAATACCCTGCCATCGGCAAATCCAAATTGTTGAATTTCAGAAAGTTCATGGTGAGCAATAAGCTTGCCTTTTTTTACTACATCTTCATACAGGCCACTGCTCATTAACTGCGTATAATGTATATCGTAATCAGGATGAACATATCGGTAAATTTTACCGTCCTGTTCAAAAACGAAACCGCTTTTATCTCTATATGAAGCAGGATGGGTTTGCATTATTTATGGGATTGTTTTACCCGGCTTATTCCGATCTGTTATCTTCTTCTTTCTTCCCGGGTTTTTTGCCTGTAAAAAATGATTTTATGGTTAACCAAAAGTTTTTAAAAAAGAAACTGACACCCAAAACAGCCGCAATGATCATTTGCAGCAAATAACTGCCACTTCCCGGATCGATGTATAATAAAAAAAAATGCATAGCCTGTTTTAAATCTACACGAATTTAGCAAAAGCAATCAATAGATACGCTAAAAGGGTAAAGCTTATTCGAGGCCGGTCTTTGTTTTAAAAGAAAAATGTTTCTGGCTTAAATAAC
>CANKNL010000337.1 GCA_947483345.1 Chitinophagaceae bacterium
GTTCATAAAATTTATCATGATACCCAATATGGTTTTCCTATTGATGATGATAACGAATTGTTTTGCCGGCTGGTTTTAGAAATAAACCAGGCCGGCCTTAGCTGGACCACCATCCTCAACAAACAGGAAAGTTTTCGCAAAGCCTACCATAATTTCAACATAAAAAAAGTAGCAGCTTATAAAGAAAAAGATTTTGAAAGGCTGATGAACGATGCCGGTATCATACGCAACCGGCTTAAAATTAATGCCGCCATCGAAAATGCAAAAACCATTCTTGCCCTGCAAAAAGAATATGGCTCGTTTAAAAAATGGCTGACTCATCAGCATCCTAAAACAAAAGCAGAATGGACAACGCTTTTTAAAAATACATTTAAGTTTACGGGCGGGGAAATTGTTAATGAGTTTTTGGTGAGTGCCGGTTTTTTGCCAGGTGCACATGAAAACAGCTGCCGGATTTATAAAAAAGTATTACAAGCCAAACCACTATGGCATGAAAAATAAAAAATTCTGGTTAATCATAAAATTGGTTTTGATCAGCCTGTTTACCCTGGTCATTTTTGCCACCCCTACAAACGATGTTTTTAGAAAATGGATTCGGTTTATTATGCTGACGGTTTTTGTGGTTAGTTTTATCTTTGATTTAAGTGCTTATAAAAAAAATAATGGTTAAAAAAATTGTCATCCTCGGACCCGAATCAACAGGCAAAAGCACGTTATGCAAACAGCTGGCGGTACATTACAATACCATTTGGGTGGAAGAATATGCCAGGGAATATCTTTTAAAAAACGGCACTAATTATAGCTATGACAATCTTTTAGACATTGCTAAAGGACAGATAGCCTTTGAAGAGTTGGCCGTTGAACGTTCGTCGTTAGCTGTGGCGGACTCTTCCGAACAACGAACAACAAACAACGAACAACTTGTATTTATCGATACCGATATGTACGTTATGAAAGTGTGGTGCGAATTTGTTTTTGAAAAATGCCACCATTGGATATTAAATAGAATTGCTGAAAGAAAATACGATTTGTATTTATTATGTAATACTGATCTGCCGTGGGTTAAAGATGAATTACGGGAATACCCTGATTTAGCAACAAGAGAAAAATTATACCATCATTATAAAGATATTCTCATTAACCAAAATGTGCCATGGGTGGATATCAGCGGTGGATATGAAGACCGTTTGCAGAAAGCTATTGCTGCTGCTGACAAGCTATAAAATTTATTTTATCAACTCCTGCACATCCGGATCCCCGGCAAGATTACCCATTTGCCTTACAATGGTATTGTATCGCCCGGCCACATAACCGCTTAATGGTTTTACCGTAAATCGTTTTGGGTTAGGTAAACAGGCCGCAATTTGTGCCGCTTCTGCAGCGGTTAAATCCCTGGCGTTTTTATTAAAGTATTTTTTTGCAGCGGCCTGTACACCAAAAACACCCCGGCCCATTTCGGCAATGTTTAAATAGCGTTCCAGGATGATTCGTTTTGACCAAACCCCTTCAATGGAGAAAGTAAAAAACACTTCAATTCCTTTTCTTAAAAAACCGCCTCCCTGCCATAGAAAAACATTTTTTGCCACCTGTTGGCTAATGGTGCTGGCGCCTCTTACTTTATTGGGATGCCTTTTATTATACTTCATCGCAAGTTTTATGGCCTTTAAATCAAACCCGTCATGATCGGGGAAAAGCTGGTCTTCGCTGGCAATAACTGCCAGCTTAATATGTTGTCCCATATCGGCATAAGAAACATAATCCCTGCTCAGGCCACTGCCCTGTAATAGGCTGACTGTTTGTGTAAGCGTTATTACGGGATTAAATATTACCCCTGCCAATAAATACAGCGTAGATGATATGTATCCCACAAAAAACAATTCCTTCAAAAAAACAGCTGCCTTTTTTATATACACGATATGACGCAGCCAGAAATAATAGACCAACCCCATCATTATTAACACGCCACAAACGATTAGCAATTTTTCCTTAAGCCTGGTTACGGTAAAGTCTGAAACCGGAAATTTTTGAATGATAAAAAAAAGGAACCAGCTTATGTGCAGAATAAAAACCCAGAAAAATATTCTCTTTAACCATATCCATGTTTTTTTCATTATTTCCGGTTTAACTGCAATATAAAGATTAAGATTTTTGATTGCTCATATTCATATAAACCAATTTATATTTTTTACCGATACGCATTCCGTTACCGCCTTTCTTTCCTTTAGCCAAAAAATAACCGAGTGTTCCCAAGCCAACAGATGTAAGCAATAATGGCGCACTGAATTTTTCTCTGTCGGCTACATAAACCACGCCACTGGCTAATGTGAGCAAAATACCGCCACCTAAAAGAACCGCCCCGCTTCCTTTTACATTAAAATTGGTTTTTTCTTTTTGTCCGATAACGGCAATTTGTTTATAATGGTATTTATAATGATAGCTGCCGGCTGTGTCAATGATATAAGTGCCCAGGGTTGTTGGCAGGTATCTGATGATAAATTCCTGCAGATAAAGGGTATCATTTTTTATACCATTGATCTGGGCATTAATAAAAGCCCCGCTTTCGGCAGTAAATGAAATCTGGCTACCACTGTAAAACGTCATAACGGTTTTATTGTTTTTTTTCAACAGGATAAAATCGGCAGATTGCGCAAAGGATGTTGCGGAAATTAAAAGAAGAATGGCCAGTATTGATTTCATAAAACAAAATAAAAAGTCGAATGACTAATGCCCTAATACTAATTGTTATTGTTTTACCAACGTATAAATAATCCCTGCTAAAATCACAAATCCAAAGATCAGGTATAATGCACCAGAAACCCGGTTTATGATAAGAATGACCCGGTCGCTTAATTTTTTTCCAATATAACCTGCACCCAACACTTTTCCGATATCTGCGAGTATAGTTACACCCAGACAGGTTGAAAAAATGATAATCCGGTCATAAAAAGAATACACCGAAGCCAGTGAGGCGGCCATGATCACCCAAAAAGAAATAACAGCAGGGTTCAATGTATTGATGATAAATCCCGAAC
>CANKNL010000338.1 GCA_947483345.1 Chitinophagaceae bacterium
ATGTACCCAATGCCTTTACACCCGATCAAAACGGCCTGAATGATTTTTTGAAACCCTTTATGATCGGCATCAAAGAACTAAAATATTTTAAGGTATTTAACCGATGGGGACAGCTTGTTTACGAAACACGGGATCCTAAAAAAGGCTGGGATGGTCGGTATAATGGCATGCCTGTTCAAACACATACATTTGTTTGGATGCTGGAAGGGATTGGTGTTGATAATAAAACGTACAGCGCTAAAGGAAGTACAGTGTTGCTGCATTAAGCATGATATTTAGTACGATCTTCACTATTCAATGTAAATAATTGTATGCCAACTAACCCCTACCAGTATTTTATTATCAATAAACCTTACAACATGGTATCGCAGTTTGTAAGTACGCATGATGTGAAATTATTGGGTGATCTGGAATTTAATTTCCCCCCGGGTACGCATGCGGTTGGCAGATTAGATAATCATTCGGAAGGTTTACTGATATTAACAACTGATAAAAAAGTGACCCGGCTTTTATTTTCAAGTGATGTACCTCACAAAAGAACCTACCTGGTACAGGTCAATCATATTGTAACCGCCGACAATTTAAACCGCTTACAAACCGGTGTAGACATTAAGATAAAAACCGGCATAAACTATACCACTACGCCTTGCGATGTGTCACTAGTAACAAACCCTGATACCTTTTATGCGCTTGGCGATAGATTAACCGCCTATCCGCCTTTTACCTGGCTGCTAATGACGATAACAGAAGGCAAGTACCACCAGGTACGCAAAATGATAACCGCCATTGGACATAAATGTAAAAGACTTATACGCATCAGTATAGAAGACCTAGATCTGGATGGATTAAAACCGGGTTCCGTAAGGATCCTGGAAGAAATGGATTTTTTTAAAAAATTAAAAATCAGGTAAGTAACCAAAAAAACAATGTCTCAGCAGTTGCTCCAAAAACACTCATGCTTATACATTTATAATTTTTTACAGCTTATTAACTAAGTTAAAACATTTCAATTGCCTGTAAAACCTTAAGTTTGCCGGAAACGACCCCCTAATGGAATTAAAGTATGTAAAAAACATACAGTTTACCCGACTGATAAAATGTGATGGCCAGCTAAAGGAATTTAATTTCAGAAAACCCAATGGGAAGCAGGAAGGCCCATTTACTGTTGATGTAATAGATGCTAAGGGAAACCGTATTATTTTCAATATGGAAAAGCTTGATATCCTTTGGGTAATTACTTCTAAACAACTTCCTTCCTGGATCACAGAAAGTGAATCTGCCTTTCATGATATCATTGAAGAAGAATTTAAATCTGTATAAAAAAGCAGGCGATCTGTTTTAATAGAAAAAGCTTTTGTTCTTAACGGAACAAAAGCTTTTTTATATGAAATTGAATTTTATTTAAAATTCAGCATTTACTGAAATGGTTGGTTCTTTTGAAACCTTACCGGCAACAATAGCACCACCTTTAACATCATAATCTTCGAGTTTGATGCTAAAATTGGCAGCCGCTTTTATAGACTTGCCATTTACTGTAACTGTACCTTTGGTTTCTATCGGTTTAACAATGCCATGTAAGCTAAGTTCACCTTTAACAGTAACATTGTATATGCCATCCTTGGTGAATGTAACATCATTGATGTTGCTGATACTACCTGCAAAAGAGGCTGTGGGGAACTGATCACTGTCCATCCAGCCCTTGCCGTTGAAATGTTCCTGAATTTTTGGATTTGAAAATGTAAAACTTTTAACCGTTGCTTCAAAAGCCAGTTTTCCGGTTTTGGTATCAAGTGATGCAATAACTGTTTTATTTTCGGCTTTTGGCAAAGCATCCAAACTGGTTGTTGCATCAAAGTTGATCCCCGCGGATGTGGTTGTTTTCTTTTGTGCAAAAAGCAAACCAGTTGCCAGCACTAATGCCAATGAGAGTATTGATTTTTTCATTTGTTTGTTTTTATTTTTAGGTTTAAAATTATTTATTAATTGCACAGCGTTTAAAGCTGATGTATTCGGTTTCTAAAATATGGCTGAACGCGCCATTGCTGCAGCTACCTTTTATAGAAACCTGGTCACCTTCCTTCAGCTGTTTGGCCTCATTCAAATGCTGCTGCTGAAATGCAAAAATGATATAGGCCCCGCTTGTTGTATCAATCATTTTAATATTAGCTGTTGTATCAGCCATTTCAATTGCCGAAACCATGCCGTTTACCACTATTATTTTTTCAGCATATTTTTTGTTGGCAGCGGTCATATCCTGTTGAAATGTTTTAATAAAATCCATTGCCTGTACATTATAGTCTGCTTTTACACTAGACATATCCTCATACTTCAATGTAAACAGGTACCAGATCATTGTACCGCCGGCCACTAATAATATGACTAAAGCGATGATCCATTTTTTATTACGGCTACTCATTTTGGGCATGCGCATCATTGATTTTAAGGTTAAAATCCAAATCCGGGGCAAATATACAGTGTTTGAACATTGAAATGGCACAGTGTGGAAATAAATCCTGATAATTATGTTAATTTTTAAAAATGGAACAACCGCATCCGTTATCATTGGCAGGCATTTTGTATGGATAAGTATGATTAACCGTGTTTTCAAGTATAAAAACAGGTCAGCTTTTATTTACATCAACCTACTTTTGCAAAACAATCAGTCAATTGAATTTTCTTAAAAAACATTCCTTTTTAAAATACAAAAAGCCTTTTCTGCTTCACTGGGTATTCTTTTTTTGTTTGGCAATCAACCTACATGCGTCGCCATTAAAAACCAGCACAAAAGACACAGCAGTGAGATCAACACAACAAGAGGCCATCGCGTTCATTGATCAATTAACAGTTCTCGCAGCAAGCCCTTGGTGGCCAAAAATAAAGCCTGCTTTATTTCTTAAGAACTTAAAAATAAATATTCATGAGCCTTTAAGTATTTACCCTGGCAAGGGAACTAATTTTTGTGGGTATGGTGCGCTCACCTATTTATTTTTACAAGATGATCCTTTAGGCTATGCCAAATTATTACTGGA
>CANKNL010000339.1 GCA_947483345.1 Chitinophagaceae bacterium
TCAATACCAATGGCGATACCATTGGCAGTTATTCAACCACTGGCAGCCGCTACAAAACAACCATCAACAGATTCAGAAGCATTGATATCCCAATTGTAATGGGTTACGAAATAGGTAACGGTAAGCTGCACGCCAATATCAATGCCGGTGCGGTTGTTAATATTTACAGCTGGCAAAAAGGCGATGTATTAGACAGGGCCGGAAACCCGGTTAGTATTACCACCGGCAAAAACGCATCACCCTACCAGTTTAAAACTAATGCAGGCATAGGTTTTATAGCTGCAGTATCCGTTTACTATAAACTCAACGATAAGTTACATATAATGGCTGAACCCTATTTCCGGTATAATATTTCGCCTATGAACAAGGAAGGTTTAACCCTAAAACAAAAATATCAAACTGCAGGATTGAGGCTGGGCATAAGACTTGATTTAAAATAACAGGCAGCAAAAATCATAGAAGATGTATCTGATAGTAACAACACATTGTAAAAATAAATTGTAATGAACATAAAAGCATTCATATTGGTATTATTAACAGGCAGTATTTTTTTAAATGCCTGTCAAAAAAATACAGATATTTTTGTACCTGATCCCGGTCAGCTGAACGGACCAGATACCGGCTGGTACAGCAGCATAACAGCAGCAATGCCTGTTTCTGTTCTTAAAAATAATTTATTGCAGGCGCCCTACCAGGACAGTATTATTGTTAATGCCAATTATGCAAGTATTGTAACGCCTTTTGGAATTCAGGTAAATTTTCCTCCCAACAGTTGCGCTACGGCCTTAGGGCAAACCATTACCGGTAAAGTACAGGTAGAATTAATGGTGGTAAAAAAGAAGGGCGATATGGTCAGACTTAATAAGCCCAGTACGTATAATGATAGTTTACTGCTTACTGCAGGTGAGATATTTATCACACTTAAAAAAGACGGACAACCAGTTCAGCTGGCTCCTGGTATTAAAATTAATATCCACTATGTTGATCTGCCCACAAACGCACAAATGAAATTTTTTATTGGTGATGAAACCAATACCGAAAGGTTTGGCTGGTTACCTAATCCGGATTTATCAAACAATATTATCGTTGCCGGTCCATCGGCTTATGAAATATATACCAATAGGCTTCGTTGGATAAGTGTTGCTTATTTATACGATCCAAATACTACCCCACGGGTTAATGTTGCTGCTGATTTGGTGGCCTATTTTACAAATGCCAATACCGTTGCCTTTACCGTTTTTAAAGATATCCGGTCAGTGGCTGCCATGCATGGCGATTTAAATACCCGAAAATTCATAAGCGGTAAACTACCTGTTGGGAAACAAATTACGGTTGTTGTCATTTCTAAACAGGGCAATGATTATTATTTAGGCTATGAATCTGCCATTACCCAAACGCCTGGTTCTAATTCATTAATTCAACATGTGCGTATAGTGCCAATAAAAAAGAGTTTACCCGATATATTATCTTATCTCAGTTCGCTTTAGTTTTTACAATAAAATGGGGCTGCAAAAAATTTGCAGCCCCATTTTTAAAAGTTTTATTTTTTTAAGATACCAGTGTACCCACTTTTTCACCGGTAACCACTTTTAATAAATTGCCTTCGGTATTCATATCAAAAACAACAATGGGTAAATTATTTTCCATACAAAGTGTAAAAGCGGTCATGTCCATCACTTTCAGATTTTTTTGAATACACTCGCTAAATGATATGGTCTCATATTTTGTTGCTGCTGGATCTTTTTCCGGATCGGCTGTGTAAATACCGTTTACCCTGGTTCCTTTTAAAATAACATCGGCTTTAATTTCAATGGCACGTAAAGACCCTGCTGTATCGGTGGTAAAATAAGGATTACCGGTACCTGCACCAAAAATAACTACCCTCCCTTTTTCCAAATGCCGCATCGCACGTCTGCGGATATAGGGCTCTGCAATCTGTTCCATTTTTATAGCACTTTGCAAACGGGTATACACCCCGGCTTTTTCTAAACCGCTCTGTAAGGCCATTCCATTAATTACTGTTGCCAGCATCCCCATATAATCACCCTGCGCTCTTTCTATACCGGTTTCTGCTTCATTCATGCCACGGTAAATATTACCACCACCAATTACGATGGCCACCTGTACACCCAACTCTGTAATACTTTTAACATCCTGGGCATATCTGGAAATCACATCACTGTCTAATCCAAAATTTTTATCGCCCATCAATGATTCACCGGAAAGTTTTAGCAGAATTCGTTTGTATTTAGGTAACATTTGCTGTAGGTATTTTTGCAAAGATACTACATCGCTCATTTACTGGTTAAGGTTTTTGAACTTAATTGCAAAAATGGCATTGACCAACTTGTAATGATTTGCTCAAGCCAGTATACAACCACAATTTTTATACTTGCTTTACGGCTTTTATAGAATACATCATGGGCATTTTTTCATCCATGCCAATTATACGCCACATACCATCAGCGCCCTGCTCCAGATTATTGAAACATTTATAAGGCGAGTATGGGAATTCGTTAAACTGCTGAATTTGTAAATTATGTTTTAGCAAAGCGTTTATAATTTCAGAAAAAGGATGGTTCCAGCCATGCTCGATAGATTTTATAGGTGCATCACGATCAGAATAAGTACCCGATATGTCTTCCGTAATAACTTCGGTATTAAAATAATGGTATTTGATCTTTTCAAAATGATCATCCATCATCCAGAGTGTGGGGTGAAAATCGGCAATATAAAAAATACCTCCCGGCTTTAAAAAATGGGCAACTATATCTGCCCATGCATCCAGATCGGGCAGCCAGCCGATGGTGCCGTATGATGTAAATACGATATCGAATTTTTTATCAAGATGTTGTTTCAGGTCATACACATTACAACATACAAATTCGGTATGCAGACCTAATTCAGTATTTATTTCTTTGGCAAGATTGATGGCTTCATCACTAAGATCAACACCCACAGAGTTTGCGCCCTCTCTTTCCCAGCTCATGGTATCCATACCAAAATGGCATTGCAGGTGCA
>CANKNL010000340.1 GCA_947483345.1 Chitinophagaceae bacterium
AACCTGGGCGATAATTATATGTTCGGGGCAAGGTTAAATGCCTATAAATTTCCTTCAAACCCGCAGAATAAAGAAATGAAAGGCGGATTTACCATCAGAACAGTTTTATATGATCAAAATGGGAATCCGGTTTCGCAACGTGATCTGAAAGAGTTTAAAAGATCGGCGGATGAACAGTATTTTGATATGAGTAAATTTAAAGTAACGGATGTTTTGGGGTTACTTTAAATTATTTTTTTTCCTCGCACAATTCAATCAACACCCCATTGGTTCCTTTGGGATGTAAAAAGCAAACCAGCTTATTATCAGCCCCTGGCTTTGGTTCTTCATTCAGCAAAACAAAACCATCGGCCTGCAGGCGTTTCATTTCGGCCTTAATATCGGTAACCTCAAAAGCAATATGGTGGAGGCCTTCGCCCTTGTGGTCGATAAATTTGGCGATCACCCCATTGGGGTCGGTACTCTCCAATAGCTCGATCTTGGTTTCGCCTTTTTTAAAAAAGGCAGTGTTAACCTTTTCGCTTTGCACTGATTCTGTTTTATAACAAGTGCTATTAAGCAATTTTTCAAAAATCGGTACAGAAAGTGCAAGTTCTTTTACAGCAATACCAATATGTTCAATTTTTTGCATTATTTTAAAATTATTCGGTTTACGAAATCGGAAATATTGAGTGTTAAAGAACGGTTCAGCCGCTAAAATAAAACCTTTTGCAGTAAATTTGCGTTATTGAGAATAGAAATTAAACAGAATGATTTTATGTTGAAATTGCCCATTTACTTAGATAATAATGCAACTACCCCAATGGATCCAAGGGTGCTGGAAGCTATGACCCCCTTTTTTTTAGAACATTATGGGAATGCTGCCAGCCGTAACCATCCCTTTGGATGGGAGGCTGAAGAGGCTGTGGATTATGCCCGTGAGCAGGTGGCAAAACTGATTGGTGCCGATCCAAAGGAGATCATTTTTACATCTGGTGCTACCGAAGGCGATAACCTGGGTATTAAGGGGATTTATGAAATGTATGCCAGTAAGGGCAATCACATCATCACCGCCACTACCGAGCATAAAGCTGTTTTGGATACCTGTAAGCATATTGAAAAATCAGGTGGCGAGGTTACTTATCTCGAGGTACAACCAGATGGGTTAATTGATTTGAAAGAACTGGAAGCGGCCATTAAACCAACAACCATATTAATTGCCATCATGTATGCCAATAACGAAATTGGCGTGGTGATGCCCATACCGGAAATAAGTGCCATTGCGCGTAAGCATGGTGTTTTATTATTTACTGATGGCACACAGGCTGTTGGTAAAATACCGGTTGATGTTAATAAGGACGGGATTGACCTGATGGCATTCACTGCACATAAAATGTACGGACCTAAAGGCGTTGGTGCCTTATATGTGCGCCGAAAAAACCCAAGGGTAAAAGTAACGGCTCAAATAGATGGGGGCGGCCATGAGCGTGGCATGCGCAGTGGTACCTTAAATGTGCCCGGTATTGTTGGATTTGGAAAAGCCTGCGAAATTTGCATGTTGGATATGGAAGCAGATACCAAACGGATCAGCAAAATGCGTGATCACCTGGAAACTGAATTATTAAAACTGGAAGAAGCCTATGTGAATGGCAGTCGCGAACACCGGTTACCACATGTGGCTAATATTTCTTTCAAACATGTGGAGGGTGAAGGTTTGCTGATGGGGTTTAATAAGAATATTGCCTTAAGCAGCGGATCGGCCTGTACCTCTGCTTCATTGGAACCCAGTTATGTTTTAAAAGCATTGGGCCTGGGCGATGATCTGGCACACTCTTCATTGCGCTTTGGATTGGGTAGATTTACTACTGATGAGCAAATTGAATACACCATCAAAGCAATCAGTGAAACAGTTTTGAAATTAAGAGAGATGAGTCCGCTTTGGGAAATGTATAAAGAAGGTATTGATTTGAGTACAATTGCATGGGCAGCGCATTAAAAATAAAAGTCATAAAAGGACCTGCGAAAGCATAAATCCTTTTTTACTTTTGATTTTTGACTTTCATAAAATAATTTAAAATTTAAAAATTCTCATAATGGCATATTCAGAAAAAGTAATCGACCACTACCAAAACCCAAAAAATGTGGGTACGTTGGATAAAAGTGCAAAAAATGTGGGTACAGGTTTAGTTGGTGCTCCGGAGTGTGGCGATGTGATGCGCCTTCAAATTGAAGTTGATGATGCAGGTATGATCACAGATGCTAAATTTAAAACCTTTGGATGCGGCTCTGCTATTGCTTCTTCTTCTTTGGCTACCGAGTGGCTGAAAGGAAAAAGCGTAGATGACGCGTTGAAGATTGATAACATGGATATCGTGGAAGAATTAAATCTTCCTCCTGTTAAAATACATTGCAGTGTGTTGGCAGAAGATGCCATAAAATCGGCCATTAACGACTACCGAGTAAAGAACGGCCTGGAAGAAATTAAATTTGAGGAAAGTGTGGTACACTAAAAAAGTCAAAAGTTAAAAATCAAAAGCGAAAACCGGGAAGATCAATTTTGATTTTGCCTTTTTAATTTTGAATTATTATGGTAGCAACAGAAAACAGCATATTTATTAGTGATAAAGCAAAAGCCAAGGTCATCAAATTGATGGAAGAGGCAGGTGTTGCCGGCGATGATACCCATTTTTTAAGAGTAGGTGTTGTTGGTGGCGGCTGCAGCGGACTTAGTTATAAAATGGATTTCGACAATGAGGTGAAACCCATGGATCAGGTTTTTGAAGACAAGGGGATAAAGATTGTTTGTGACCTGAAGAGCTTTTTATACCTGGTTAATACCGAACTGGAGTTCAGTGATGGGTTAAATGGCAAAGGATTTTATTTCAATAATCCCAATGCCAGTCGCAGTTGTGGTTGTGGCGAAAGTTTTGCAGTTTAAACTGCAGTTTAAAAATATTTAAATGCCTCCTGTCAATGATAACTATCTGGATCAGGAGGCATTTTTTTACAAATATTAAAACTCATTTTTTACAGGTGGAAC
>CANKNL010000341.1 GCA_947483345.1 Chitinophagaceae bacterium
AAACTCAGCAACCGCTTTAAAGGAAACACCGAAACTTTTGCCATTCAATTTGAAGCGGTGAAAGGCGGACGGATTTTACACATGTACAGAGGCCAAATTGAGGAACTTCATCTTTTTAAACTAAAATAATTGTTTCGTTATCTTCGCAGCAATGAAAGATTTTCAATTGCTGCGAATTGTTTTTATGGGCACCCCCGAATTTGCCGTTGCCTCGCTGGATGCATTGGTGAAAGCCGGTTGTACTATTGTGGGCGTAATTACTGCACCCGATAAACCTGCAGGCAGGGGAATGACACTGCAACAAAGTGCCGTAAAAAAATATGCAGTGGAAAATAAACTCCATGTACTTCAACCTGAAAAATTAAAGAACCCTGAGTTTGTAGAAAATTTAAAATTACTGAAAGCAGATTTACAAATTGTGGTAGCTTTTAGAATGTTACCCGAAGTAGTTTGGAATATGCCCCCTATGGGCTCTGTAAACCTGCATGGAAGCCTCTTACCTCAATACCGGGGCGCCGCACCCATTAACTGGGCAGTGATTAATGGCGAAAAAGAAACCGGTGTCACTACCTTCAAATTAACACACGAGATTGATACCGGTGATATTTTATTACAGGAAAGTTTTCCCATTGATGAAAACGAAAATGCCGGCGACGTGCATGATAAGATGAAGGAAATAGGCGCACAGCTTTTAGTAAAAACAATTAAAGGATTGGCAGATGAAAGTTTAAATGAGAGACCACAGACGACAGACGACGGACAACGGACAACGGACAACGAACAACTTCTTCATGCTCCCAAAATTTTTACCGAAACCTGTAAAATTGATTGGAACAAACCGGTTGATGAAGTGTATAATTTAATTCGAGGCCTGGCACCATCCCCTGCTGCTTTTAGTTTTTTGAACGATAAGAAGTTAAAAATATATAAGGCTGAAAAATGGCATAAAGTCCCCACTGTTGCACCCGGCAATTTTGAAACCGATCAAAAAACCTATTTACAGTTTGCCTGCTTAGATGGCTATATCAGCATTGCTGAATTACAAATGGAAGGTAAAAAAAGAATGGCCATAGCCGATTTTTTAAGAGGATACCGCTTTCAGTAACTTATTTTTCTCTGCTGTAATTAGTCTTCCTATTTACCATAATTAAGCAGACAATTAAAATTCACTTCCGCTGCACCAAGTTCGTTGGCTGCCGCATTACTTATAATTAAGAGTAACCCTTCATTTTGTTTTATATCAGGCATCAGGTCCAGTACTTTTGCAAATACAAATTTTCCATTTGCCGTATTGGTGATCTTAATAATAGTACCCGGTGTTGCACTGTTAAAAAGGCAATAATATTTTTTATCTGTCCAGCCACTTGTGCTTTTAAAAACACCTGCCATACCCGTTGATTCTACTAATTGTATTTTATTGATTTGAGATTCGTAGCGATCCTTAAAAGAGCCGCCACCCGCATTATTGGCAGGTATTGTTTTTTTGGATTCAACAGCAATCGTTTCTTTTACCGATTTTACCGGCTCTTCTTTTACTGGGGTTACAACCTCTTCTTTTACTGTTTTAACCTGTAAGGTTTCAACCGGCTTAGGATTTTCTGTTCCGTTTTTTTTACTATCGCTAGTGTTGGTTTTAATTGTTGCTGTAACGACTGTTTTTTTATAAGGTTCTATCAGCTTTTTTTCTTCGGACTTACTGATACCGGCAAGGTTTGAATTTATAGAAGTCCCTATACCCTTTTTTGCAATTGAAGAAAGTTCTTTTTTAACTTTTAAATAGCCAACAATCAATGAGGTTCCTTTTTTAACGGCATCTCCCTTAATATTATTCCATTGCTTTAATGTTTCCAACGGCAGGTCATGATGATTTGCAGCTACCCTGAACAAGCCTTCCTTTTCCTTTACAGCATAATACACAGGAACAAAGGTTTCATCTGCCCCGGCATTACCACTCTGAAAAAAATTAGTACTGTTTAAAGGTATTTTTATTTGTTGCCCCGGGCTTAATCCGCTTTCCAGCTGCAGGTTATTGAATGGTGCCATATCTTTTGGACTGATATTATAAATTCTGCCGATACTGTAGTAATTTTCTTTTGGGGCTACCTTATGCATGATATATAAACCAGGTGATATACCCTGTACCAGTAAAGTTTTTTCCTGGGCAAATGAAAAAAGAGGTGTGGCTAATATCAGGAGCAAATATTTTTTCATACTGGATAATTTTCGTCACAAAGAAACGAAACTTTATTGGTTGAGTCAGCTATTCATTTGTTAAGAATACGCCACTCCTTTGGGTAATAATTATTGATGCGGTTTGCCATAATTTTTATCCAGCCAATTGGTAACTGTTGGTAGGTGAGCAATACCCATCCTCTCATTGCCGTATCTATACTAATGTCGGTTTTACGCAGGTATTGCAAAGCCGTTTCCTTGTCAACTTCCAGTTTTGAAATAACTGGACTGATAATATGACTAACGGCCAGATCATGAGCAGGTATCAATTCGTTTCGGATAATGGCCCCCAAATTGACCCCCGCTTTTTTGATGTACAAAGTTGATTGAATGATGGCTAGGTCATTTTCAAGATCAATGGGGATCGCTATCACGTCTTCATTTTGCTTGATAAAGAAAAAATCATCCGCATTTATCAGATAAGGTTTCCCTGCTTCTATTTCTTTGGCTGAAAGAATGGCTGTCTTCTTTTTGGCTTTTGACTTTTGATTTTTGACTTCATTAATTGCTTCTTTGCCGTCTGTTTCTTTTTTAAATGCTGCAATAAAAAATCCTTCGCCCTTTACTTTATCGGGATAAAAACGGTATCCATACGCTTTCTCTTTTTCACTTATTGTTTCAGTAATACCCCAGCCTTCTCCAATTGCCAACTGCAAACTGCAAACTGCCAACTGCTCAACCAACCAATCTGCAATGGCCTCATCTTCCTGCTGCGAATAAGAACAAGTAGAATAAATTAAAATACCGCCTTCTTTTAATGATGGTAATACATCTGCTA
>CANKNL010000342.1 GCA_947483345.1 Chitinophagaceae bacterium
ATCTGACCATGGAAATTAACATGGATAATGCCATTAATGTGCGTGCACAGTTAAATGAGCTTAGCCAGGTTAAAATTTCTTTCAACGATTTTATTATAAAAGCAGTGGCATTATCACTGCGCCAGCACCCGGCAGTAAACAGCAGCTGGATGTCTGATTTTATCCGCTTACATCATCACATACATATTGGAAGTGCTGTGGCAACACCAGATGGTTTAATTGTGCCTGTGATACGTTTTGCCGATCAAAAGACCTTATCCCAAATCTCAGCTGAGGCAAAAGAATTATACAGTAAGGCAAAAGATAAAAAATTACAACCACCCGAATTCAGCGGTAATACGTTCACCATTTCTAATCTGGGGATGATGGATGTTGAAGAATTTACGGCCATCATCAATCCGCCTGATAGTGCCATACTGGCTGTTGGCCGAATTAAGGAAACGGTGGTAAAAAAGGCTGAGGGCTTTGGCGTTAGCCATGTTATGAAATTAACCATGAGCTGCGACCACCGTACGGTTGATGGGGCTGTTGGCGCAGCTTTTCTTCAAACACTAAAAAAATATTTAGAGAACCCGGTTACCATGTTGTTGTAATTATATTTTTGAAATAGATATCTGTAATTGAATAGGGCTGAGTAAAAAGCCGGCCATTTATTTATGAATAGTCAACCCATTATATTATTCGACGGGGTTTGTAATTTCTGTAACAGTGCGGTTAATTTTATCATTAAAAGAAATTCCAAATCTAATATCATGTTTGCCGCTATGCAATCAGATGCGGGTCAACAATTATTAGTAAAATACAACCTGCCATTGGCGGATATGCAGTCATTTATTTTTATTGAAAATGGCATCGTTTATAAGCAATCCACTGGGGCGTTAAAAGTTTGCAGACATTTAAGAGGTTTATGGCCATTGTGTTATAATTTTATTATTGTTCCAAAATTAATACGAGATGGTTTGTATAACTGGGTTGCCAGAAACCGTTATACCTGGTTTGGAAAAAGACCTGTGTGTATGATACCTACTGTAGAATTAAAATCAAGATTTTTAAAATAAATTGGTTAAGAAAAAAACATTGGTTTTGGGGGCCTCAGAAAATCGGGCCCGATACAGCAACCTGGCTATAAACAGGTTAATAAAAAATGGGCATCCTGTTGTTGCCATCGGTAAAAAGGCGGCTATAGTTGCCGGCATTAAAATTGAAACTGAAAAAACGCAGTTTAAAGATATTGACACGGTAACCCTGTATTTAAACCCGGCCCATCAAAAAGGGTATTACGATTATATTCTATCACTGCATCCCGGCAGAATAATCTTTAACCCAGGCACAGAAAATGATGAATTAGCTGAATTAGCAAGTTTAAAAGGTATAAAAACCATGAATGCCTGTACCTTGGTTATGTTGAGCACCGGCCAGTATTGACCAATAAGTTGTAGTAATTCTACTATACCGGCTGTAGAAAAAATACCTTTTCCCTCCTCCCTGGCCTTATTTTCCATTTATTAGATAATAATAATTCACAGTTGTCGTTACTGTTTAAGAATACTTATCCAATTATCTAAGAAACCAAAATTTATGAAGCACCTTGCGCCCTATGCAATGTCATTGATTCTATCTATAATAGTCATGACAGGCTTTTCACAGAACAATATTTCCAAGCCAAAGCAATTTAATAATTTCCCAGGTGTAATCAACTGCACAGAAACAGAATTAAGCAAAATATTCAGTGCACCTGCCGGTCAGTTTATAAGCCTTGCCTTTTCTGATAATTTTATTTTTTCAGGCACTTTAACCAGTAATATCGTAAAATATAATAACCTGCAAACAGCCGTTATTGTTTCACCTGATTACGCCAATACCATATTTAGTGTTTCTAAAATGACTGGTAATGATGGCGGTATTTCTTATATCGGTCGAATCATCAATAAAAGTTATTTTGACGGATTTGAACTTAAAAAAAATGTGACCGGACTGTATCAATTGGTTAAGATGGAAACAGACCGTGTTATCCAGGATTGCAATCAATAATTTATTAAACTTTAAAATACCTATAGCTTACCATATCCAAGAATCTTCCTAAATCCTACAAAATGAAAAACCTTTTTACTTCACTATTTTTAACAGTAACCTTACTGTTATCATTAAATGCTTTTAGTGTTCCTAAACTAAACAGTTATCCCGGTGCAGTGGCAACCATATTTCTCGATTTTGATGGTCATTATGTTCAAAGTTCAGTATGGAATAATGGAAACCCATTTAATTGTGCCCCTTCAGGAATGACTGATCCTCAAATAACAGAAGCCTTTAACCGTGTGGCAGAAGATTACCGACCATTTGAAATTAATATTACAACTGACTCCGCTGTTTTTTTAGCAGCACCATTAAATAAGCGTATGCGTGTGATAATCACCATTACCAGTAGCTGGTATCCGGGTGTTGGAGGCGTAGCTTATATTGGATCTTTTAACTGGGGCGACGATACACCGGCTTTTGTTTTCAGTGACCGTTTAGGCCCGTATAGTCCAAAAATGGTTGGTGAATGTAGTTCTCATGAAAGTGGTCATACAGTAGGGTTATCACATCAGTCAAAATACGGAGCCGATTGCAGTACGCCAATAGAACAATATAATAGCGGATCCGGTACAGGCGAAACTGGCTGGGCTCCGATTATGGGAAATAGTTATTCAAGAAATATGAGTAACTGGAATAACGGACCAACGCCCTATGGATGTACAAATACACAGGATAATTTATCTATTATTGCAACACAAAATGGATTCGGTTACCGTACAGATGATTATAATGAAGCACTTAATGGAAGTACTTATACCCCACAGGGCAGTAGTTTTAATGTAGATGGTATTATCACCACTAATATAGATAAGGATGCTTTTAAATTTACTTTAACTGCCAATTCCAATTTTCATTTAACGGCTATTCCATTCAATATTCAGGGAAACTGGATAGGTGCTAACCTCGATATCAGAATAGAATTATACAGTTCAC
>CANKNL010000343.1 GCA_947483345.1 Chitinophagaceae bacterium
CTGGTACTGGAATTTTGGTGATGGACAAAGCACAGTAATTACCAGCAGCAATACCGTTACACATACTTATACATCAACTCCCCCTAATGCTGTTAAGCATGCCGTTTCATTTACACAAGGCTGTGCAACAGATACCGCTTTATTTTCAATACCTGTTATCCATAACAACCCTGCAGCTGTTTTCAGTTTTATTACTGATACACTTTGTGAAAAGATACCGGTACAGTTTACATCGCCATTAACAGGCATAAGCACCTGGCTATGGAATTTTGGAAACGGTACCGGTAATGCTGCGCCTCCTTTTTATCACACGTATAATACGGCTGCTACTTTTAATGTAAACCTGGTTGTTACAGATATCAATGGTTGTGGTTCTTTACCGGCAGCAAATACAATATCAATTAATTCGGCTCCTCCAATAAATGCAGGCCCCGACAAATTCATACCGCCGGGTTCATCAACTACACTGGATGCCACTATTGCCAATCCGGGAAATTATGATTTTTTTTGGACCCCTTCTTCTTTTCTAAACTTAACTACAGTACTTAATCCTGTTGCAAATCCCGACAGGAAATTAACATATACAATACGGGCATCTGATAAATTTACCAACTGTGTGGCAAGTGACAGTGCAGTAGTAACGCCCATTACAGTAATATATGTACCCAATGCTTTTACGCCGGATAATAACGGATTAAATGATGTGTTTAAAATCCTGGGAACCGATGCAGTAACTGATTTTAATGTAAGAGTATTTAACCGGTACGGGCAAACTGTTTTTGAAAGCAGTGATAAAACCAAAGGCTGGGATGGTAAGGTAAATGGTAAACCAGCTTCCCCGGGAGGGTATGTATATGTTGTAAAATACAAAGCAATTAATTATCCTGATGTGCAGGTGGTTCAGGGAACTTTTATTCTAATTAGATAAAATATAGCTAATCTGAAAAGAATAAATTCTACATGAAGTAGAAATAAATTACTGAAATTAGTACCCTGATCGTTAATAGAAAAAACGTAACATAAAAAGAATGCAGCCTAAAATATTGATAGCAGACGATCACAGCATGATCAGGAAGGGACTTAAGTTGCACATGCAGCTTACCTTGGGCTATACTGATTTGCATGAAGTGGCCACCTGTAATGACCTGATGAAGGAACTCGTTAAAAATAAATACACCCACCTGGTACTGGATATCATTTTATCGGATGGCAATACTCTGGAAGTCATTCCCAATATCCGCAGAGTATATCCCGATCTGCATATTCTTGTATTTTCTATGCAGCCAACCGAAATATATGGTGAAGCGTTAAAGCAATATGGTATCAATTATTACATGTCTAAATCTGTTGGCGAAGAAGAGATGATTCAGATACTGCAAAAATTCATGCACAATGAAGAACCGGTTAGGCAGAGTAATATTCATCACCAGGACAACCCTTTTACTACACTGGCTCCACGGGAACTCGAAATATTACATTATGTACTTAAGGGTATTGGAACCAAGGATATTGCAGATACACTCAATTTAAAAATGAATACCATCTCTACCATTAAAAATCGCATTTTCGAAAAAACAACTGCAGGAAATATTAAAGAGCTGATGGAGTTAGCCACACTCTACAATGTAAATTATTGAGCAGTTTACAGTAACTTGTTATTGTATAACGCTTATGCACAGAGTCATTATCTTATTAAACGTCTTACTTTTAATTTTTACAACGGCTATTGCACAACCAGCCGTAAATTCGCATGTACAGCAGTTTACAACAGACAATGGGTTACCGTCAAATGGGATAAAAGGCTTACAATGGGATGACAAAACAAATTTTTTATGGATCGCTACCGAAGCCGGCATTGTTCGGTTTAACGGCGTAGACTTTAGAGCCTATACAAAAGATAATTTACCGGCCATAGCCTCAGAAAGAATGTTATTCATCACAAGAAATAATGCCGGAACCATTTATGTTTCTGACCTGGCGGGTAATATCTTTAATATTAACCAAAACAAACCGGTTCTTTGGCAAAAGGGTGCAGCACAGGTTAACCCCTATTTTGCCAATTACTATTTATTACCGGTTTCAGATCGTTTTTTTAAAAGCCAATCAAACGTTTTAAATAATATCCGTTTTTCGGCAGTTACAGATAAAATAGTTTGCAGCAGCGATACGGCTATGTTCATATTAAGCGGGGGGACTCTTTTTTATCAATCTATAAATTTAAAAAGCCCCATTGCATTACCCTTTGATAAAAACAGTTTTAATTCTATATTTAAAATTGATACCGATTATTTTGTTAGAAATATTAAAAAAGAAATATTCCATTTTAATATAACCAGTCATGCATTGACCCCAGTTTTGCTTGTTGATGAAACCGGCAATATCTTAAACCCCGAAACCGGCAACAACCTGTTGTATTGGGAAACCGGCATGAAAAATCCTTTTTTAATTGATGGAGAAAACGCCTCGTTATTAACATATCGCGATCATAAACTCATCGCCAATTTAATGTTTACCGGTATCCCTTCAGATGCCCTCATCAAATCAATTCAATACAGCAAAAAAAATAAAATACTTTTTATAGGAACAGATTCAAAAGGACTCATTGTGCTTAACCAAGCACGGGTACAATCCAAAAAAAGAACGACTGTAAACTCAAAGAACAGAAACTCTTATTACTCCCAGTTTGAACTTGAGGATGGCAGCATATTGACCAATGAAGGAGATATTATCAGCAATACCACATCGCATAAAATGGCCTTACCCATTCAAGGCAAATTCTCATTTAATATTTCACAAACTAATGATAGCTTACTGTGGTATACGCAGGTAAATAAATTACTCGGTTATAATTGTCTGCATCAGTATAATATAAAAACCAGGAGTACAAAACTGTTTGATAAAATAAAGTGGGGCGACCTGGTAACCGCATCGGGTGCAGCACTCTATGCTGCAAATTCAACAGGAATTGGCATAATTGAAGGAGACAGCCTTCGGTTTCTTTA